>CAMPKG010000038.1 GCA_946887085.1 uncultured Sphingobacteriales bacterium | reverse complement strand
AGGTTACAAAATATAAACGCGGGGTGTTCAATATCAACAACGCCCGGTGCAGTCCAGCGCTGTCCTCCCGCCCGGTATGATCCCGCCCGATGGCTTTACCGACAATGAACAACATCGCTGGTATGTCTACGTACCGCAGGCTATAATATTGCTTTGCAGCAGCTTAACGCATTTTGACTTCAGGCTTCCGGCCTGCGAACAACAGGCAACTTGTACATGTAAACGATTTTACGTATATTTGCTATAGAAAAGCTGTTGCCCATGGAAACTATTGTCATGATTTATGCTGCTGCCACAAGAGATTTGCCCACCCGGAATGTTAGAAAACCCCATAAGGGGTGGGGGTACGTAAACATATTGAAACAAATTGGCGCTTAAACCCGCTGTGGAAGCGGAGTTAACCGTATAGCAAACCCTGTATTTTTTTGCAAAATATGGTTATAAACCAACCGGAAACGGTTAAAAACTAACAATCTCTAACAGTTTACGAGCACCCCCGTTTAAAAGTGTCATCCTTCGAAAAACGCCTACCTTGCCGCTAATGGATGAGGCATTTATTTTGAGTGTGCGGCATAAGGGAGCAACATTGCAACTGGAGGCGAGAATGGTGGTGCAGGGATATATCCATAAGTTCTTCATCATGATACAGGGTAATGAATACATCTTTGAGCTGGACAACAACCGGGAATACCGGGTAATAAAGAACACAGATAATAAAGATGGCCCCGAAGTGCCTGTAGAACTCTTCAGTGCTGTTGTGGATGCGTTGCTTGCCATACAGCATTAACCACCGGCTTCGCAATGCAGGGCTCAACAAATTGAGGAACGTGGCTTCAATCGCGGAAATATACTACCGGACCATTATGGCCTCCTGCTGTTCTGCTTGCCGGGCTGTTCCGGCAAAGGCTCATTTGTATCCCTGTCTTCTTTCTCAGTTTTCAGCTTGTTCGCGCCTTCTTTGCCCTGGTTGCCGCCTTCGTAGTCCATACGGTTGAGCTCTTTCTGATACTTCTCTCCCCGTTCATCTATATTGTTCTCACGGGGTTGTTTTGATCTTTTATCCATGAGTCATAATTTTCTAACTAAGTGATCCTGACTTTGTACACTAATAAACCTATGCCACCTGCACCCCGGATCCGTGCAAGAGAATGTTATGTCTTTGCAGTGCTCAGCAACCACAACAGTCGCCTGTTTTTGCAATTCTTTAAAATCTAATGCCGCTTCGTGGCGGGATTTTTTGAGGGTATTCAGCGGCTTTAAGCGTATGGTTATTTTGATATTTTTTATTTCACATTGGTACCTGTCCTTGTTTTCTCAAACATTTTTCCATCACAGGTATGCATCGCACGGGGCATTTACCATGAGCCGGTTCTGGGAGCGGGTATTCTTTATTTTCTCGTATATCACCCAAGGCAGTACGTATATGAGCCCGCGCACCTATGGCATCATGCACCGCCTGCACCATGCGCATACAGACACCATCCGCGACCCCCACTCGCCGGCATACTCATCCAATATGATCAGCATGATGCTGCGTACCAGCAAAATATACATGCGCATACTGGACGGCAAATGGCAGGTGCCGCAACGCTTTACCAAAAACCTGCCCGAATGGCACTGGCTCGATGAATTGGGCAACTCCCGTTGGTCGCGCACGGGCTGGATAGTGGCATACACTGTTTTTTACCTGGTTTTTGCCACATCGCCGTGGTTATACCTTCTGCTACCTGTGCATTTTGCAATGGGCGCTTTTCATGGTGCCATTGTCAACTGGTTTGCGCATAAATATGGTTACTGCAACTTCTCGTTGAAGAATTTCTCCCGGAATCTTTTCACCGTGGATGTCCTGATGTTGGGGGAATCTTACCACAACAACCACCACAAACGGCCATCGTCTGCAAACTTCGGGGTGCGCTGGCACGAGATAGACCCGGTCTATCCTGTATTAAAACTCCTGGACTGGCTGCACATAATACGTATCGCTAAAAAATCTGATGGTCATGATCACCACTTTGGTGTACAGATCTCCGGCAGGAAACCATCAGGGCCTGCGGCGAGATGAATTGAGGCCGAAGGCTTTTTTATAAAACGATAACTTTGTACGTTCTGCACAGATCAACAAGCTGGCAACTCGGAACCATTGATCCTCAACAACAAATCCGTCTACGCCAAAAACAAAATAAATTTGAAAATTGTTGTTTTTATTGTTTACCTTGCAGGTATTGTTATTCTTTGGACCGCACTTCAGCGACTGCCTTTATTAACATGACCATCACCGTCAGCGGCGGATAGTCATTAGCCTGCACCAGCAGGCGGATGCCGGCAACCACTTTTTTTCTCTCCCGACTATAGCATGGGCATAATTGCCCTTTGCATCATTTCATCTTCAAAACCAATTTTATGTCGAACGAGAACCAACGTCCTGTAGAAGGACAAGAGCAGTCTGCACAACAACCGCAACCAGAAAAACAGGCATTTTCGCCATCGTCCACCACGTTGAAAGCCAGCGACGAAAGTAAAGAAACTGAAAAACGTGAGGAAGGTTTAACGAAGGAGCGTGAAACGCCAACAGAAGCGAAACCTGAAACAGACCAGGTCAACTAATTGTCCTCGGGCATTTTTACAGAAGCGAGCAAGCCGGCTATGCCGGCCCTTGCTTTTCTTTCACCACATCCGCCATACATGCACATCTACCGAAAATACTACCAGCCTTTCTTTCATTTCAGGATGGCCACCTGGTTTTTGCTGGCCAGGAAGATCAACTTCTTTTCGAAGATCGTATCGATGATATGATCTGAGGCGGCAAACTGTTTCAAACAAAATGATTGCGATGAAGTTAATTACAGAAGAACAAGTTTCGAAACTTAAAGTAGGTGACACCATCAAGCGGTACCCTTACAACGGTACGCCCGAAAAGGTATTTGCAGAAGACCGCCTCAAATATATAGAAGCCTATACGGTGCGGTCGATAACCGGATCGAACCAGATGGTAGAACTGGTAATGACAATCGAAACCCAGAGTTCATTCTCTAAACCGGGATATGTGAATCGCATTTTCGTCGTGTCGCCTTGCCTTGTGACCGACAAAACCTGGTGGGTGGAAGATAGTAGCTAGAAAACACCCGGCATCGGCAGATTTTCGTCCTCGCAGTCTATTGGCTCAAAAGCATGCAGTGTAAAAAATACCGGCAACGATGCAGAGAACCGTTGCAACAGTCTGCATTGCTCCAGCGTTGCACCCCAAAATACTTCGTTGACGCACTGAACACTCAACTCGATGAGCCGGTTATTGTGCAACACCGAAAGGGAAGTAATAAAAGCGGGAATGGCGTTCATAATAATTCAATGAAAAGGTAAACTATAACAACGATTGTTTGATAAAGCTCTCGTACCCGCGAAGAAACAACTGGTTAGATCTGCAGCTTGAAAACAGGTTTTCTATATTGATCCCCTTCAATCCACCAGCGGACACTTCCTTCACCACCTGTGAGTTCTCATTTATCCACCTGCGCCTGATGGAGTGATCCTTAAAAAAGGAGATAACAATATCGCCCTTGTAATAAGAAGGTAAATGGACGAGCCTTTCTTTTATGCCTATCAGCTCATTTACAATTTCCGGGTAATTATGCGCGTCAAACAGATCAGTGTCGCCTACGACGTAATTTTTTTGTGCAAACATGGCAATTTGTGTTGTAAAAAGCAGGATGCAAAGGCCGGAACTAAACTAAAAAGTTGGGGAAGATCGCAAGGTGCTTTAAAAATGAATAACGTTGAAGGTAGGCCTAATTAAGACAGGAACCTAAATTATCTCTGGCTTATTGTACCATCCGCCAGTTTGCAACTGATGCGTTTATCTACACTTGCACGATTTCATTTTTTTAAGTGTATTTGTTATAGAAAAATCATTGGCGATATGACAAAAGCACATATCGCATTTGTAATAGTATAATATGATTGTAACCCGTTGATTGTTAGTATATTTGCCCCTTAATTTTTTTTTATGAAAAACTTAATTGTTTTAAGCCTGTTGGCCCTGTCTGTGGCGGTTAGTTCATGTGGTTTGAATTCTTATGAGTGTGATTGCCCTCCGGGTAAATCTCACAAAGTGAAAACCACCGACGAGTTCCAGGCAGCAAAGATGTGTGAAGACCAAGGCTGCACGCTCTAGGTTCCATTCGATCATCGACTTTTTAAACTGTTGCATTCTACCGGGTGCAACAGTTTTGTTTTAGGCAGGCCCCCTGTGTCAAGCCATATCAATCGGGCTGCTCCGACAGCCATTGAAATTTATTTTCGGCAAGAGGAAAACGATGATCACTCCGGGCCATCTCCATGTACAGCGAGTCATCTCCCAGTACAGTATGCATACGTGCATGTTCGGCATCAGGCAGCTCGTAGTGCAGCTCGCACAAATCGTGAAGTTCGTAGTCATCATCATATTGCCGTAGTACGATCTTTCTTTTCAGCGTATCGGTTTCAAAACTGAAGTGTGCCCTTCCGTACCGTTGCCTGATGCTGGTATCGTTGCAGCCAATACTGCCCCTGTTTCCCTTCTCGAAGATGATGTCATTCCACCGCCGCGAGTCACCGTGTGCAAGGGGCATAGGTGCCCCGTTGACCGAAAACAGCGTTATGTGGTATACCCCATTGAACGGCCGGGGTGCAGGCTCGCTTGCCTCCGTATTGTATTGCGACCATGCCCCGATAAGCGGCCCGATGCCTATAAGCAGGATAAAGAGTGACTTGGCAGTGATCCTGGCAATACGTTTCCATCGTTGCGCATACACAGGCTCAAAAGGCGCATAAGCCTGTACCGGCCTGTTGTGTATAAAGAAGCCCGCCAGCCTGGGGTATTGATAGGCCAGCAGGTAAGCGCAGTAAAAAGCATAATGAATAGAAAACAGTTTGACCGGTATGTTGTAGCCAAGGTTCAGCATCATGACGTTGAAATATACGGCAAACCCCAGCAGTAACCCAGCCGTGACCGTACGCCGGTACAACAGCAGGCAACCCACCATTAACTCCAATACTCCGCCGAAGGCCTGGTAAGAAGTGGAATAGCCGAAGAACATCCACGAAAGGCGCATTGGCAACAGGTCGCCCAGGCGGGTTGCCATCATACTCTGCGAAGGGTAAGGCATTTGCAGCGCAAATAATTTACTGGAGCCATAACTGAAGGAAACGAGGATGAGAAAATACCGCAGAAAGGTGCGCAGCCAGTAATCGGCCGTTTCATAACTTCTGCGTCCGCGGTCGAGTATTGTCCAAAGAAGGCAGCCAATAGTAGCTACCGACAGGAAGAATAATTCCTGCGCCCATGAAAAGGATGTATCGCCGCTGCCATTAAGGGGAACCAACTGATCACGCACATGAAAAACAGCAGCATTTGCCTGGTTTACCAACCAATCTATAGCTGCTGCATAAGCATCATTGATGGTGCTGAATGGTGGCAGGTTGATGCCCGGCCAGTACACGGGGGCTATCTGCAGGAAGAACAGGAAGAAGAAAAACCGGAAGGCGATCTTTCGCCAAACAGGCCATGCAGGATGTTGCAGTTGTGCGCGGTCCATATGAGGTAGTTTACAGGGTAGTTTTTTGTTCTCTAAATATAACAAAAAACTACCGCGTTGCTACCCCATCGGTGTACAGATCTCTACCAGGAAACCATCAGGGTCTGCAAGGTAGGCCACTGTTTGACCCCATGGTTTTTGCTTAGGAGCAGCCAACTCGGTAGCGCCGGCTGCAACTGCTTTGTTTAATTGCGATGGCACATCATCAGTAGCAAACGCAATTTCCACAGCAAACGGCTTAGCACCCGCACGGCTTTCGGTAAAGCCTCCCGGCAGGTTAGACTTCGCCAGTTCCACCGAGGCGAATGAAAGCGTGGTGCTGCCTGTCTGCAGTTCGCCATACTGGTTATCGGGGGAAATAAATTTTCGCTCAAGGTCAAAAGCTTTTTCATAAAAAGACAGAGACCTTTCCACGTCCTGTACGTACAAAATAGTGTAGGCGAATTTGACCATAGTGATTTGATTGAAAGTCAAATTAATATTTATTCTGCAAACCACAGTCGCCCGGTGTTCAATCCTCTTCGCCCGGATCCAGGTCAGATAACCTGCCAACTTCATTTTCGTAATCCGAACCGGCGTTCCGCTCACGCCCCTGCTTATACGACTCGCCCGCCAGGTAGTGAGACCCCTGCCCGAAGTTGGAACCGCCCTGCGTGGTCGTTCCGGGGTGAAAGCTGGCCCGTCCCGAGCTGCCATCGGCAGGGTGTTCCGGGTCATAGTCTTTTTTGTACTGGTTGCGGAGGTTGTTGCTATATTTTTCGTTTTTCACACTGTGCTGTTTCCAAACGAGGCAGTAAGATTATGCCAGCGAATACCCCTGCTTCGCTATTCAGCACAATTTTGCATTACCCCATCGCAAGGTCGCAGTTGATCTCCACCTCATCCACTTCGGCGCCCAGGCTCTTGTAAAAACTGATGGCAGCCTCGTTCCACCGGGACACCTGCCAGCGAAGTTTGTAGCAGTTGTGGTTCCTCCCGTATTCATGCACCGCGCGCAGCAGCGCGGTGCCAATACCTTTTCCGCGGCAGTCGGCACGCACATAGAGGTCGTCCATATAGATGGCTTTGCCGCTCCATGAATAATAGCAGAAGAAAAAACTGGCAAACCCCAGCATGCGGCCATCGGCATCCTCGGCCACAAAGCAGTTGAACAGGTCTTTCGAAGCCTTCATCTGTTCCAGCGTGTTCGATACTTTGCCCGGCGTACCCTGGAACCAGGCAAATTCTTTGATGAGGTTGAGCACGTCGTTAAAGTCCTGCTCGGTGGCTTTCCTGATTGTTGCTTCCATTGTTCTTATTGTTTATTGTTTTTGAGTATTTGTGGAATAAAAAAAGAGTCCCGGAACTCCGGGACTCTTTCTGATATCGTTGGTCAATACAATGTCATACAGGCTTACCCGGTGGAGAAAGCTTGTTCTTCTTGACAATGATTGAAATATTCAGGACCATGTGTTGATGTTGATACGCAAACATAAGGAATAGCTGCGAATGTGCAAACTACCCGCTGTCCCACATTTGCGCAAATATACATTTTTACGTATATTTGCTATAGAATCTGATACTATGAAAACCATTATCCTCACCCACCCCGCTTTTTCACCAGATGTCGGTTTTGATGTCCGCCAGCGCAGCCACGACAACAGTTATCTGCCCAACGACAACAAAAACATAACCTTGAAAGAGATACATTTTGTAACAAATTCATGCCTGAAGCCGCTACAGGAGGGCTTTCCGGGGCAAAGAACAGGAAGCGGGCAAGAACAGGAAGTTGGCAGTTCCGGCCCTGAAAATTCAACATTTTTCAACAACAGATATGGAAAGCGTCAATCTGTACACTACCGTATGAAAATCAGTATATTCGTTCAATAATCCAGATATCATGTCATTACTATCAGGCAACCATAAGGACAAAAAGAAAGGCGATAAAGCTAAGGCAAAGAAGCCCAACAATGTGCAGACACCCAAGCCGGGTAAAGCAGCCAACTTCTCTAAGACAACAGTAAGAACCGGCGGCACGCGCGGCAGCTAAGTTTATTGTCAGGGCTCATTATATTTTCATGACTGGTGCATCGACCACGGCGTATTAAACCTGGTCGTTACTGGTGACAGCCGTTTCCGGTTGATTTTTGTTTTCCGGGGAACAGCGGTACCTGGAAAGTACCGATTTTCGTCTAAGTCTTTGTTACACATCAATTAAGAAAACAGATGCGGTATCACTGGATAACGAGCGCATGAGGCAAGGGGACCGCAGCTTACGATCACGCTCAGTCGCGTGAGGTTTTTTAATGTCACATTAAGGTAAAAAAGTATTTAATTACTATCTTTAAACTCTAAATTCTTTAACCTATGAACAGAATTTTTCTTTTTGTACTCCTCTCGTTTATCGGTATTGGTTCTTCCCGCGCGTCGCATTTCGCAGGCGCAGAGATCCGGTATGAATTCAATGGGACCAATTACACAGTGTTTCTTACTTTGTTTAAAGGCTGCGAGCCAAACAGCGTATCGCTTGGACAAATGGAGCAGGTCCACTTTAAGTCAGCATCAACAAGCGCGAATTTTTCGCAAATGCTGAATTTAAATTCGACAGGCTTTGACAGCATTGATATTGCCTGCCCGGCTAAAACGAATTCCTGCTACATCCCTACCAGCCTGTACCCCGGCTATATAACGGCTACCTATGTTGCCAATGTAACGCTGCCGGCGGCTAACGACTGGGTAATCAGCTGGAGCAGTTGCTGCAGGATAGCGGGTATGACCAATATCCTCGGCGGCACAGCTACTTATTGCGAGGCAAGACTCAACAATGTCTCCGCCATAAATTCCACTCCATGGATGCCCAACTCGCCAACTTATTATGCAGTAGCAAATCAACTTCTTCACATTCCTATACATGCAGTCGATCCTGAAGGAGATAGCGTAGCGTATGAATTTATTGCGCCTATGGAGACTGCGACAATGAATACGAGCTATGCAACCGGTTACAGCTTTACCAATCCGTTAGGCACCGGTGGAAGTTGCCAGATCAACCAGGCAAAGCAAACGTTGGATTTATACCCAACGACAACCGGTAAGTTTGCACTTGCTTACAAAGTAAAAGATTACAGGAATGGTATTAAGGTCGGCGAATACGTTCGCGAGATCAACGTTAGTGTGTTATCAGGAAGTACGCAGTTTACCGTACCGATGCCTACTTCATCTTCAGTGTTTAATATCTATACTTGCCCCGGCCAAAGCAATAACATTACTGTTACTTTCCTCGATTCTACAGCTACCGATTCCGTATACGTTTCTGTAGTTGCACCGAGTCTTCCGGGCTTTACATTCAGCCCTTCGACAAATCCAGGAGTTGGTACAGGTTCTGCCACTATCAGCTGGACGACACCGGGCTCAGTTAACCCCGCTACGCTGCCTCACTTCTATATCAAGCTAAGGGTGAGGGATAATGGCTGTCCGAAGTCTGTTGCAGATTATGCGATCGCAGTAAGGCTGAAACCTTGTGCTTCGGATAGTGTTTGGCCCGGCGATGCAAATGGCGACTATACCGTAAACATTTATGATCCCCTGGCAATTGCCATAGCCAATGGCCAAACCGGTCCTTCACGTACAGGCGCTACCACAACCTGGAGCGCACAATGGTGTGCAAATTGGGCTAATAATTTTTATACCAATAACCTGAACATGAAGCATGCTGACTGTAATGGTAATGGCACCGTAAACAGTACCGACCTTGCAGCAGTGACAGCCAACTATGGCCAGTGGCATACTAAGGGTGGTGGCCATCCAAAAACAACAGGAGCACCGGAACTGTATTTTGACATGACAGGAATTGTACTTCTTCCCGGTGCGCCGGTATCGATCCCCGTTAAGCTGGGTAGCTCGGTTACACCCTTCAACAACGTATATGGCCTGGCGACACGCATAAAAGTTGACGGCCTTACGCTGACAGCAACTCCGACATTATCCACCAGCACCAGCTGGCTGGGCAATAGCAGCAATACCCTCAACTTTTCACATTCTACCTCAGCGGGTGTGGTTGACTGGGCATACTCCAGGACCGACCATCAAAACAGCAATGGCCAGGGCACCATTGCCGCATTGGAATTTGTAGTACCGGCAACTGCCAATCAGGGAGATATCGTAAACCTCAGCTTCGATCTTCCTAAGATCGTTGACAAGAACGGTATAGAAATAGAAACATTTAATACGGTAGACGCTACGGTAACCGTCGGCTGGCCCGTATCTGTTAAGGATGTTGCAGGATTGCAATATGCCGCAGTGGTACCAAATCCGTCTGACAGGCAAGCCGAGTTGAAGTTCAACCTTCACCAGCCGGGCAAGCTGACCGTAAAGATCGTTGATATGGTGGGCAGGGCCGTGTGGGAACATAATGGTGATTTCCCTGCAGGTGATCAAAGTATGTCTTTACCTGCAGACCTTGCGGGCGGCCTTTACCTGATACACCTTCAAAGCGACAGTTGGCAGGAGCAGCCAACCGTAAAATGGCAAAAACAATAATCGGAAAACCTGGGGCGGTCATACCGCCCCAGGTTATTTTAGGGAAGTGGTGAACCGTGCATTATTCGTGCATTGAATTAACCAATAAGGGATAGGCTACATTTGCACTATCTTAGCGCACCAGATGATCACGATAATTTCGGGGACCAACCGCAATGACAGCATGACCTTAAGGGTGGCGAATGTGTATTATAACATCGTGCGCGAACATGCTGATAATGTGCACCTCGTATCGTTGGAGAATAAAGTTGTCTGGGAAAAGAGCAGTGACCTGAAGGAGATGGAGGAGCAGTATTTTATCCCCACCGAAAAATTTGTCTTCATATTACCAGAATACAATGGCAGCATCCCCGGCATCCTCAAGCTGATGATCGATAACAGTGACATTCGCAATTGCTGGTGGTATAAGAAAGCAATGCTGGTAGGCGTAGCCGACGGCAGGGCCGGCAACCTCCGCGGCCTCGACCATATGACCAACATCCTGCACTATATGCGCATGCATGTGCTGTACAACAAAATCCCCATCAGCCGGATAAATGAGGAGATAGATATGGACGGAACCATCATGAAGCCTGCCACCCAAATAGTCATCGAACAACAAATACAAGAATTCCTGAAGTTTTAGTTTTATGCTCCAGCGCCTGATCATTTTTTTATTGCTTTTCGGCCTGGCCGAGTATTATAGTTTTATAGTTGTCCGGTCGGCGGTGCGTACACTTCCTTCAGGTGGCCGTTTGGGGATCATTATCTTTTACATCTTCCTTACCCTCTTTACCTGGAGCAGCTTTTTCATGTTCAGGCAGATCAACTGGGCAAACCTGCCGCACATGCTGCGCAATATCTATGTGGCATTCACTATTGGTTTCCTGGTGGGTAAGATCCTGATACTGGTGGTGATGCTCATCGACGAGCTACGCCGCTTATTTGTCTGGGTCACAACAAATATTCAGACACTCAGCGCTCCTGAACCAAGTCACGGAGGCGGTATCAGCCGTTCTATATTCATCTCACGTTTCGCGCTCATTATGGGTGGTGTTGCCCTTGGTGGTTTTCTTTTTGGTATCACGAACAGGTACAGATACCGCGTGAGGCGTGTGCGCCTGGCTTTAGGAGCTCTGCCAGCATCTTTTAAGGGTATGAAAATCGTGCAGATATCGGATATACATTCCGGCAGCTTCGACCGGCATGAGGCAGTGGCGAGGGGCATTAAACTGGTAATGCAGGAGAGGGCAGATGTGATCTTCTTTACCGGCGACCTGGTAAATAATAAAGCCGAAGAAGTAAAGCCCTATGTAGACATATTCTCAACACTCAGCGCGCCGCTGGGTGTGTACTCTATCCTTGGCAACCACGACTACGGCGACTACGTAGAGTGGCCATCGTCCAAAGCGAAAACCGATAACCTCGACGACCTGAAAGCAACACATGCCGCCATGGGTTGGAAACTCCTCATCAACGAGCACGTTCTTCTGCAAAGAGGCCAGGATAGTATTGCAGTACTTGGAATTGAGAACTGGAGCGCTAAGGCCAACTTCCCTAAGTATGGTGATCTGAAAAGGGCGTACGAGGGGCTGGGGCAACACGTACCATTCAAAATACTTTTGTCTCATGATCCTTCTCACTGGGATGCGCAAGTGCGCGCACAATATCCTGATATCCAACTGACGCTAAGCGGCCACACACACGGCATGCAGTTTGGCGTGGAGATACCTGGCCTCAAGTGGAGTCCTGTACAATACGTGTATAAGAAATGGGCAGGGCTATACCGCGAGGGTATGCAATACCTTTACGTCAACCGTGGATTCGGATTTCTTGGCTATCCAGGGCGTTTAGGTATCCTCCCGGAGATAACCGTGATCGAATTAGTGTAACACCTTTTTCAGCAACTGGGCTACCGCTTCGGGGCGGGGTTGTAACAGGTCGGAGGCGGCTTCCTGCCATATTCCTTTCATGTCCTGCATTAGATCGATCAATTCTTCGCTACTTTTTTCACTCTCCACAACGACCGCTGATTTTTTTGGTGTAGTTTTAGTAATGTTTTCTTGTAAAGTTTTGTTCATTGTAAAACGGCTTTTCAAATTAAACGTACCTGACTGAGGAATATTGTATAAAGTTTGAAAATATTTCTTAAAATCCTATGATGAAAGTCATTGGCATTACCGGGGGAACCGGGTTTATAGGTAAAAATCTCCTCAGGCTGTTGCAAAGCAATGGTAATGAAGTAATTATATTTACGCGTCACCCGGAGCGGAAGAAGCCTGGGCCCCATATCCGCTACGCCCACTGGGATCCGCGCCACAATAAAATAGACCTTTCTGCCCTCAAACAGCTCGATGCGGTGGTGCACCTGGCAGGCGCAGGGATAGCCGATAAACGCTGGACCAAAAAGCGCAAAAAAGAAATTGCCGACAGCCGCATTAAGGCCACGAATTTCCTCGTTTCCCAATTGCGCAATTATGCACCGCGCTGCAAAGCGCTTATAGCTGCATCCGCCATCGGTTACTACGGACCGGATAAGAAAGGGCATATATTCAGCGAAACAGATACACCGCACAACGACTTCCTTGCTAAGGTCTGTATCGGTTGGGAAAAAGCCAGCATGTCCGCCAATGACTTCCTCCGTGTTGTCATCCTTCGCAACGGCATTGTACTGGGCAATAATGGTGGCGCATTCCCAAAATTCGTGAAGCCTACCTCTTTTTGCGTCCTCCCCATTCTCGGTTCCGGTCGCCAGGTAGTGAGCTGGATACATATTGCCGACCATATCAGGCTTGTGGAAACAGCCTTACAGGACGAAACCTTTAATGGCATCTACAATGCCGTATCGCCCAATCCTGTTTCTTACAAGAAGCTTATGTTAGCGATCGCGCACAAGCGAAAAGGTTTTCGCATACGCTTCCGGGTTCCGGCATTATTGCTTAAGACAGCGCTCGGCGAAGTAAGCAAAGAGGTCACCAAAAGCATTACTGCCAGTTGCGACAAGCTCCAGCACAAAGGCTTCAGTTTTCAATACCCTACTATTACCAAAGCGGTAGAAGATCTTATGCCGCAGTAGTTATGCATATGCATAGTCGCTGAGGTACTCGTAGTATTTTGTGAGTTTACCGTTCTCGCAAATAGTGGCGCGCGCTATCAGGTCGCTATTGCCCTGCAGCAATTCTCCGAGCACAAATTTCTCAAAGTGGGCGCCGAAATACTGCGATGCATCACAGGGCAACTCGTTCGGCAAATTATCAACGGCCATTACGTCTATAATATTTCTGTCGTTTTGATAAGGCGCAACTTTCTGTAAGGTCTTGCGGTCGATGCCGTAAACAGGATTGGCTATGGTAGATGCGCCAACATTAATAGGCACTGAACCATCAATATCACAAGTAATATCGGCGATCACGCTCACCCGCCAGTCGTTGCGATGCACATCTTCCTTCTCAAACAAACGGGCAATTTTATGGTCCCAGTAAATACCGTTCATCAGGATATCCGTCTGAGGTATATAACGGGAGAAAAGACATTTATATGCCTCGGGGGTTGCATGAAAATCATCGCGGTGAAACAGCCCGTTGTCTTTGCGCGCATACAGCGCACTGCCTTTTAAATGCGTATAAACGGGATAGTCATACTCGTGCGTGAGAAAATCATCGGGCTCCACTGATTCAATATCAAAATGCGTCATCACTTCGAGAATACCGGCGGCCACTTTGCCCGATCCCGTCATCACTATTTTCAGGTTGGGCAGCTTCACCTGGCCGTACACCATTTTCAGTTCGTCATAATTTCTCACTGCGTGCGCAGCAGGCAATGTGTACTTGTCAAATTTTTTGCCGTAAGTAAGCAACCCATTGTGCGCACCCACAATACCTGCAAACAACCCGAAGCCAAGTACGCGTTGTTCGTCAGGATGTGTGAGGCATTCATAGTCTATCATCCGGATGCGCTTTTCTATCAGCGCATGCATCAGCTTCTGGTTATACGGCTGTTTCTTTTTGGTATGCGAGAAGAAGAAATAGGTTTTGCCAGATATCAAATGTTCGGGCGGGACTTCCTTGATACCCAGCAATATCTCGCAGCCTGTAAGATCGCTGTTCACTTCAATTCCTTCGTTCCTGTATGCATCATCTGTAAAACAGCGGCCATCGGAAGGCTCTACGACGATCCTTATATCGGGGTAATTTTTCTGGATAGAGGCACACTGCTGCGGAGTAAGTGCTACCCTGTTATCCGGTGGTGTTTTCCTTTCCTTGATCAACCCGATACGAAGCATTCAGTTAATTTTGATAGCAAAGATAATGCGCTCATCTTTGCTGCATGGTCAATTACTTTGAACTATATGGCTTGCCGGAATCATTTGCGCCGGACGCTGCTGCCGTCAAAAGCAAATTTTATGAGCTGAGCCGTAAATACCACCCCGACCGTTTTGCACAGGCCGGCGGCGGCGAGCAGGCTGAAGCGCTGCGCATGGCCGCGCTCAACAACGGTGCATATAAAACCCTGAACAACCGCGATGCTTTGATGGCATACATCCTGAAACAGCACGAACTGCTGGAAGATGAAGAAAAATACAACCTTCCTTCATCCTTCCTCATGGAGATGATGGACCTTAACGAAGTGGTCAGCGACTGGGAAGCAGAGCCCGGCAGCAATATCCTGAAACAACAGGCAGAGCAAACCCTGGCCGACAGCCTGCAGCAATGGGAAAATGATGTGCGACCGCTTACCCAAAAGTTCAATAACGGCGAAGGAGACAAAGACCTTTTGCTACGCATCAAAGACTATTATTTCAGGAAAAAATATCTGTTGCGCATACAGGAAAGAATAAATACATTTGCATCCCGCTAAGCCACCGGCTTAGCTATTGCCCAGATGGCGGAATTGGTAGACGCGCTAGACTCAAAATCTGGTTTTCG
>CAMPKG010000037.1 GCA_946887085.1 uncultured Sphingobacteriales bacterium | reverse complement strand
TAGCATGCTCAGAGTTTATGCCGGCTTTGGTTCTCAAAAAATGTATTAACAAACATAGCCATTCCGCTGGCATCAAAATATCAACCCCGGCATGGCCACAAACACAATCTGCAAAGTTTTTAACCTAAAAAAATGTGCCTGATTTTCATTTATCCACACCCTACCCATAATTTGCTCAAACGTTTATCTTTGTCTCAAACAGTCATTTCCAATGCGTTTTATCGTTACATCCACCGCACTTCTGAAAAACCTGCAGCAGATAAGCGGCGTTATCAGCGCCAACACCGTACTTTCCGTCCTTGAAGATTTTCTTTTTGAACTGAAAGGCAATACGTTAACGCTCACCGCCACCGACCTGGAGACCATGATGCAGGTGCAAATGGATGTGAACGATGCGCAGGGTGATGGCAGGATCTGTATCCCGTCAAAAATTTTGACAGAGTATTTAAAAAACCTGCCGGAACAGCCTATCACGTTCAATATCAACGAGCAAGACCTTTCGATAGAAATGTCGAGCGATGTGGGTAAGTATAAAATAGGTGGCGAGAAAGCCGATGACTTCCCAAAAGAGCCTGCTCCGGTTGATACAACCTCTTTTAATATTCCTTCTATCGCGTTGATAGAGAGTATCAATAAAACTTTGTTCGCTGTCAGCAACGATACACTCCGCCCGCAAATGACGGGTGTGTTCTTCGAACTGGGCAAAGACGGCATTACGTTCGTTTCTACCGATGCCCACAGGTTGGTGCAGTTCAAGAGAACAGACATAACCAGTGGTGGCCAGAAAGGCTTCATCGTACCAAAGAAACCACTGCAGCAACTGAAAGGTACACTGCCGGCCGATGAAACACAGCTGCAACTGTCTTACAACAACAGCCACCTGTTCATCAGCAGCAACAAAATGAGCATGAGCTGTCGGCTGATCGACGCGACGTTCCCGCCGTACAAATCGGTGATACCCGCAGACAATCCTTACAAGCTCACGATCAACAGGGCCGATTTTATCAGCGCCCTGCGTCGTATCAGCATATTTGCCAACAAAACTACTAACCAGGCAGTGCTTGATATCAATGGCAACTCGCTTACGCTGAGCGCACAGGATATCGACTTCTCTTATGAAGGCAAGGAGACACTGAGCTGCCAATATTCAGGCGAGGATATGAAGATCGCATTCAACGCCAAGCTGCTCATAGAGTTGTTGAACAACCTTGATGGCGCAGAAGTACAGGTCGAACTAAGCACACCAACACGTGCCGGAATCTTCCGCCCGATGGAAAAAGGTGATAACGAGGAGGTGCTGATGCTGCTGATGCCGCTTATGGTTGGCGTATAACTTTGAACGAAAGAAGAGATCTAAAATAAGATCAGCCCTCTTTCGAGGGCTGATCTTATTTTAGAATGTAGCTTTCTACATCTTTCTTTGTGATCTTTTTGTCGGAGAGGATGATGAGGCGTTCAACAACGTTACGCAGCTCGCGGATGTTGCCGGTCCAGTTGTAGTTAGTGAGCGCTTCAACTGCGACGTCTTCAATTTGTTTCACGGGTTGCTTGTATTCCTCGGAGATGTCGTTCAGGAAATGATCCACCAGCAGCGGGATGTCATCTTTGCGGTCGTTCAGCGAAGGAACATGGATGAAGATAACACTGAGGCGGTGATAAAGGTCGAGGCGGAATTTTTTCTCTTCTACCTCTTGCATGAGATCTTTGTTGGTAGCAGCTATTACACGAACGTCTACTTTGATCTCTTTGTCACCGCCAACACGCGTTATCTTGCCCTCCTGCAAGGCACGCAACATTTTTGCTTGAGCATCATGACTCATGTCGCCGATCTCATCGAGAAAAAGAGTACCCCCATTGGCTTGTTCAAACTTGCCTATGCGTTGTTTGATGGCGGATGTAAATGAACCTTTTTCGTGACCGAATAGTTCGCTTTCGATAAGTTCCGAAGGTATCGCCGCACAGTTTACTTCTATAAGTGGACCACTGGAGCGACTACTCAACTCGTGAATGCGGCGTGCCACAAGCTCTTTACCAACACCGTTCTCGCCAGTAACCAGCACGCGGGCATCTGTAGGAGCGACTTTATTGATGGTATCGTGTACCTTCTTAATTCCTTCCGATTCCCCGATCATCTCAGCACTCCGGGAAATGCGCTTACGGAGCTGTTTGGTCTCCGCAACCAGGGACTTTTTATCCATTGCATTACGGATAGTGATCAGCAGGCGGTTGAGATCCGGCGGTTTAGAGATGTAGTCATATGCCCCTTTTTTCACGGCGTCAACCGCTGTCTCTATATTACCATGGCCTGAAATAACAATGAATGGTATGTCTGGTTTTAGCGCTCTTGTTTGATCCAGAACCTCTATACCGTCCATTTTCGGCATCTTAATATCGCAGATGATACAGTCATAATTATTTTCGCTGATCTTCTTTACTGCTTCTGCTCCGTCCGCAGCCTCCTCTACCAAAAAACCTTCAAAGCTCAATATCTCCGAAAGCGTTTTCCGTATCGCCTTTTCATCGTCAACTATAAGAATAGTCTGTGCCATACTATTTTGGTTCGCCATTTTTGTAAGTTACTGTTCTGGTTAATTTGCCTTCTGCATCGTACTCCTTCCAAGGACCTTCCTTTTCACCATCCACACATTTACCCTCTGCCTTCAGGTTGCCGTTCTCGTAATATTCTTTCCATGTATCAACTTGCTTGCCATTTTTATACAGACCATGCTGGCTTACCTTTCCATTCTTGAAATACGTGACAGCGTTGCCATCTATTACATCGTTGCGGTAAGTATATTCTGCGGCTTTTTCACCATTGTTGTGGTACCAGATACCATTGCCATCGCGTTTGTCGTTTACATAGGAGCTTTCTTCCTGCTTTTTACCATTGGGATACCACTTCGTGTATGGGCCATGCTTCTTTCCGCCAGAGTAAAGTGCTTCCTCGAGTATCTTGCCCTCCCCGTTGTATACTCTCATCGGACCATCCAGCGCGTCATTTTTATAATTCTCCACGGCCTCGATGTCACCTGTAACAGCGACTAATATGCGGGAGCCATTTTTCTTTCCCATTTTATAAGTCGTGATCTCCCTTGGGAAATATGTATGCCAGTACTTGGTCCAGATGCCATCGGGAATATTATTTTGCAGATAGCCTTCGTCTGTCACAAGACCGAATGACCTGATTTGAACAAAATATCGACCGTCCCCATCCTTTCGGCGCAATGTATCATTTTGTTGCGCCGTTGCAGAAAGAGACAACGAAAAAGCCAGCAAAATAAGGCAGTATTTATAGCGCATCATGCGTGGTGTCATTTGCAGCAAATTAACCGATTTTATTGTTTTTCACACGGTTAGCCTCAATATTAGCAATATCAATAGAGCAATAATCATGCTGCTTTAACTTAGAGTAACAAAAAGCGTAATTTTGTATTCTTGTATATACAACAATTAAAAATGATTTCTATGGCTAATATAGTTTTTCATCCCTCCACCGAGCGAGGACATGCAGATCACGGTTGGCTCAATGCACACCATTCTTTCAGCTTTGCCGGATATCATGATCCTGAGAAGATACATTTCGGTGCATTGCGTGTACTTAATGATGATATCGTAGCGGGAGGCACGGGCTTCGGTAAACACCCCCACGATAATATGGAGATCATCACGATCATATTGGAGGGAGCCCTGGAACACCAGGACAGCATGGGTCACAAGCAGGCAATCCACCCGAACGAAGTGCAAGTAATGAGCGCCGGCACCGGTGTCTTCCACAGCGAATACAATCATAACGCAGACAAACAGGTAAACCTGCTGCAGATATGGCTATTCCCAAATAAGCGAAATGTTGAACCCCAATACGATCAACGGGTTTTTGCACAGGAAGAGCGTGTTAATTCATTACAGGCTTTAGTATCGCCGATCGATAATAACGATCCGGGGTTGAAAATACACCAGGATGCCTGGGTATACCGGACGGATCTGCAAGATGGTAAAGAATTGACACATACACTACATGGTTCGCAGAACGGTGTATATGCGTTTGTTATAAACGGTAGTGTAACAATAAATGGCAAAGAGCTAAATAAAAGAGATGCTATCGGTATCAGTGGCGAGCAAAAAATTGAAATAAAAGCTGCTGCCGATAGTGATGTGCTGTTGCTGGAAGTACCGATGTATGCCTAACTTTGTATGCATACGCGGTGAAGTATCCTGAACAAATAGACTGGCTAAAACAAAGGCTACAGCAACCATTACCAGGATTTGAAGGACAGGAGCGGATGGCTGCCCGAGTGCGGCCAATGCCGCCAGAAATACCCGAAGACGCAAGGCCAAGTGCGGTGCTGAGTTTACTCTTCCCTGTAAATGATACACTGCACTTGCTGTTTATAAAACGTGTGGAAGATGGTCGTGCACATAGCGGACAGATAAGTTTCCCCGGCGGTAAACTTGACCCTACAGATGCGGACTTAAGAGCAACAGCTTTGCGGGAAGCGCAGGAAGAAGTGGGAATCGCCTCTTCGGCAGTCGATATTCTTGGAGCGCTAACGCCGCTGTACATACCCGTCAGTAATTTCCAGGTGCACCCATTTGTGGCCTTCGCAAAAGAAAAACCTGATTACAATATCAATTCGGCCGAAGTAAATCATGTACTTGAAATACCCATTGATGAATTGCTGCACGCCGACCGGAAAGTAGTGACCGATGTAGTATCACCTGCACTACCCGGCGTTTTACGCAATGTAAAAGCTTACCAACTTGCGGATGGTACTATTATCTGGGGCGCAACGGCAATGATCTTATCAGAACTTGAGACTATACTTGAGGAATACTTCTAAGCTTCTTCTTCCCTCTTGGGTACCGTGCGGAAAACCACATCCCACAGCACAGAGCTCACGCCAAATCCTTTATCGGGGTGCTTGTAATGGTGCAGGTGATGGTTGCGCCAGAGCGCTTTCAGAAACCTCGGTGGTGCAAATGCATGAATGGCAAAATGCATGGAACCATACATAAGATAGCCAAATAGAAAACCGGGAAAAAATGCCATTGCGTACCAACCCATCGCCAGGTACATCAGGTAAAAGATGATAGCAGCAACAACCATGCTTGGTACCGGCGGCATGAATAATCTTTCTTTGTCGCGCGGGTATTCATGATGCACGCCATGCATGGTGTACACGAATTTCTTTGCCCTGGGTTTTTCCACTATCATATGGAAAAGGTGCCTGTGCATCACGTATTCAAACAAGCTCCAGAATAACGCGCCGGCAACAAAAAGAATAGTCTCTTTGCCTGCAGCTACGTTTTTATAAGTCGCACCGTAGTAAAGCATGAAAATAATGACAGGCACGTACATGCTGTAGATGACCAACGGATGTGTTTTTGTCATCATCTCCATATAGTCGCTTTGAAAAAGCCGCGCTTGCCCCTTATTCTTGATTTTATCGAATTCCATAGTGCTGAAGATGACAATGCAAAATTAATGCCTGTTTGCAAAATTTCTACACCGGGTCCTTATCATCTTCTTCTATAAGCCACTCAGGACCTTTGCTTTTTCTCAGTACTTTATCCATCCAGAGCAGAAAAGCAGGCTGCAAGGTAAGATTAGCAACCATTGCCAGTAACAGCGTCAGGGATGTGAGATAACCCAGGGACTTGGTACCATCAAATTCAGAAAAAGCGAAAACTCCGAATCCGGCTATCAGAATCAATGAAGTATATATGATACTCAACCCCGTATCGTGTATTGTTTTCCTCACTGTGATGGCAATATCGTCCTCGTGTCTCGCCAACTCCTGTTTGAAGTTGACCAGGAAACGTATTGTAACATCTATCGTAATGCCAAGCGCCACACTAAATACCAGTACCGTTGATGGCTTGATGGGAATGTTGGCCCAGCCCATTAGTCCCGCGGTAATTAATAATGGGACAATATTGATCACCATGGAAATCAATAAGATACGCCATGAGCGGAACAACAGGATCATGCAACCGAAGATCATGACGAATGCCAGTATCAAACTATCGCGGAGGCTGTTGATAATGAACTTGCTACCCTCGAGGAATACTACGCTTGTACCCGTAAAACTCACATTATAGCGGCTGCTATCGAACAATTCGTATGCCTTAGGGCGGATACTGTCAAGTAGCGCAGGCAAGCGCTTCGAACCGACATCGGCCATACTGATACTGATGCGTGTTTTCTGCTTGGTGCTGTCCATGAACGCGGTTATCAGCTTATTAAACATAGTGCCCTTGTCGCCACTGGAACGGAGATAAGGCTGAATAAAAGCAGCATCGAACATATTTGGCACCGCATAGCTGGTGCTGTCGCCGTCATAGTATGCCTGGCGGGCAAATTTTACCCCTTCTACGATTGAAAGGGAATGACCGATCTCCGGGAATTGCTTCAGGTAAGCCGTCATTTCATCCATTTTCTGCAATACAGGCAGGGACACGGCACCGTTTCTTTTCTTAGTATCAATTACTATCTCCAGCGGCATCACGCCCCTGAAATTCTCCTCAAAAAACTTCAGATCCTGGTAAACTTTGTCTTCTTTCGGGAGATCATCTACTATATAGCCCACGGTATTCAGCCGCAGGAGCCCTATCACAGAAAAAATGCAAATGGCAATGGTAAAACCGTATATCCATACCCTATGACTGAAAACCCAATTGGTAAGTGTAGTGAGCAGGTTGTTCATCCACCGGCTTTCGAGATAGCTGGTATGGCGGCCCTTAGGTGGTGGCAGAAAGCTGAACAAAGCGGGAATAAACACCAGCGATATCAGGAATATCGCCATGATATTGATACCTGCAACCAGGCCGAATTCTTTCAGTAGCGCACTTTTGGTAAAATAGAACACACCAAAACCAATAGCCGCGGTAAGATTGGTGAACAGGGTAACAATACCCATCCTGTCAACCATGCGCAACAGCGACTTCATCTTGTTCTGGTGGCGGTTGTATTCAGCGTGGTATTTATTGAGGAAGTAAACACAGTTCGGAATACCGATAACAACAATAAGAGGTGGTATCAGCGCAGTAAGCAGGGTGATCTTATATCCCAGTAAAGCGATTGTTCCTACCGACCAGATAACGCCCACCGCAACAACGACCATCGAAGCCAACACCGCAACAAACGAACGGAAGAACAATGCAAGAATCACGGCCGTGAGCACGAAGGACATGATCAGGAACATTTTCATTTCCGATTGCACCTGGGTGGCCATCACCGTGCGTATCAGCGGCAGACCCGAATAATGCATTTCGATATTGTGCTTCTTGCCAAACTCGTCGCTGAGCGCAGTGATCTCATTTACCACTCCATTACGGTTCTTTGAGTTCAATACCTTTTTATCTATGCGCAATGCCATCAGGTAGGCATTGGTCTCAGGATTGTAGAGGAAGCCCCGGTAGAAAGGCAGGTTATAGAAGTCCCTCTTCAGGCTGTCTGCATTAACCGGACCATTCACCAGCTTTTGAGTGGTGAGCTGGCCTGTGGAAGTGTCTTTTACCAGGTTGATAGCTCCGGGAATGCTCAACACATTCTCTACTGCACTTACTTTCTCCAGCTTTGCAACCAATGCCACATAATCTGAAAAAAAATCCTGGCTGAAGAATTTGTCCGTCTGCACACCGATCACCATCAGGTTACCATCCTCACCAAACTGCTTTCGGAAAGCCTGGTACTCCTGGTATTTTAAATTATCGGTGGGGATAGCGTTAGTGAATTCGTAACTGAGCTCCACCTTCGACGCATAATACCCCATTAAAGAAGTGATCGCCAGCAATAATACCAGCAATGCGATACGAAACTTGATGACAAACGCCGCAATACTATGCCACATTATATATAAGGGAATGTGGGCGCAAAAGTAGCCATATTAGCCTAGATATTCCTGAGAGCTATGAGCATATCGATTAATCTAATATCATAATCTTGTCTGCATCTTTGAGGAAAGGCAATTGGTTGCGCACTTCCGTAATCCGGTCTTTGCTTAAGGTAATGGTTTGCGTTACAACCTCGTTGGAACTACGCCAAAGCATTTCGCCCATTGGATCGAAGATGCTGGAGTCGCCGCTATAGTTGATGTCTTTACCATCCTTACCCACCCTGTTTACGCCAACTACATAACACTGATTTTCGATAGCCCTTGCCTGCAGCAATGTCTTCCAGGCCAGGCTGCGGCGTTCCGGCCAATTGGCCACGTAGAGCAGCACGTCATATTCATCACCCTGGTTGCGCGACCATGCAGGGAAACGGAGGTCATAACATACTAATGGGCAAATGCGAAATCCCTTCACTTGTGTTATTAGTTTTTTTGAACCCGGGCTGTAATGCTGGTCTTCATTTGCATAAGCAAAAAGATGCCGTTTATCGTAATACCCCAGTTGGCCGTCGGGCTGCACCCACAGCAGGCGGTTATAATATTGTCCATTATCTTCTATGATGGCGCTGCCGGTTAGGATACACCGATGCTTTTTTGCGATGTCCTTCATCCATTGTACGGTGGCACCATCCATTAGTTCAGCTAACTTCTCAGGCGCCATGCTAAAACCCGTGGAAAACATCTCAGGTAGCGCAATTACTTCTTTCTTCTCCTGCACGCCCGCAATAAGGCCTTCGTACATACGCAGGTTTGCGTCCTTATCTTCCCAGACAATATCAGGCTGTACAACTGTTATGTTCAATTCTGCTGAAGGCATTTTAATTGAGTTTTAGCAAATAATAGTTCTTTACTGCTCTATTCCTGGTTTCCGGATTTAAAAAATCAGGTGTTAATTCACTCACTTTAAAGTATACTCCTTTCTTCACTATTGTATATGGCTGCGAAGCGAAGATTTTCAAGCCGTTGTCCGAGGTCAGCACGTAATCGCCGCTCTTTGCGTCTGCCGAACGCGGCACGACACGTTGTGCGTAAAAATGGATACTGTTCAGCGGATCCTCCACTTCATGAGCAACAACCCTAGTGCTTATTTTGTTCTCAGTGATATATTTGCCTACCTGCGACCCTACCTGATACTGCAAAAGCGTGTAATAAAAATGATGCGTCAGGAAGATATTAGCTAGTGTGATGGCTGAAGCGGAAGCCCAGAACATTTTACCGGTTATGCTTTTATTCAATACCAGGTATATCCATACGACCACGGCAACAATCCATAATACGATACCCGGAATCCCCGAGGGAAAGACAAAAACCAATGTTAATAAAGTAGCCACCAAAACAAGCGCAGAAACAACGATCATCGCCGGCTTTAAAATTTTCGCCATACCGGTATACTTCCCTTCAAAGATATTTGCCAGGAATGATGCGGTAATAATCGCAGCCAGCGGGAAAACCACAAATATATAATGTGGGAGCTGGTATCGCGATGAGCCTAACGCAATATATGTCAGAAGGAATCCACCCATTGTTATCCATTCCTGCGCCGGTTGCAACTTAAAACGAAGTCGAATAAGTTCTATTATCCTGACCACTGAAGCGGGAATGAATATGAATATCCATGGCAGGAAGGACCAAAGCATATTCGACAACAAAAACTCGAAGCCAGCTCCATTATCCCAAGGACTTTCTCCCGTAATGCGACCAAAGCTCTGCGACCAGTAAAAGAACCGCAAGCCTGATACTCCCTGCAAACCGTTCACAGTTTTTTCAGGATGCATATCGAACTGCTGATACAAGCCTATACTCATCGGGATGAGGAAAATGCCAATGAGCAGTGCATCCAGTAAATGATAGGGGCTGAACAATTGCTTCCAGTTCCTTTTCAAGATCCAACCACTTCCGAAACAGAAAAGCGGAACTAACAATGCAACAGGCCCTTTGGTCATCATACCGCAGGCTATGCTCAACGTACCACCCAGCACCCAATACCAACGGCGCTTTATCTCGCTTTCTTTGATCATCCATACCGCAGTTATAACACAACTCATGAGGATAGTATCGGTCCGTATATCATTGGTCATAAGGAACATCCCCTGGCAGGTACCTAATATCAGTGCTGCCATTCGTGCGATTTGCTCGTTATACAGCAACCTTGCTAGCCGATAGGTGGCATATATAGCCCAAAGCGCAAAAAGAATGGAAGGCAGCTTATACCCAAAATTACTGACGCCAAAAACGCTCATGCTCGCCGCACTCACCCAAAATAAAAACGGCGGCTTGTCGAGGTAGTCGTTACCGCGATCGTAGAGGTGCAGGTAATTACCGCTTTCTGCCATCTCCCTGCTGATCTCCGCATATTGCGTCGCATCTATATCCATAATATCTACACGGACAGCAGAAAGATGCAGCAAGGCGACAACGATGAAAACCCAAAATGGAATTCTTGGCATGAATGTGTTTTGCAGTAGCAAAAATAGTCGCAATTTTATCGAATGTTGCAGGTTAACTATTATCCTTTTGAACTGGAGTTTGAATATCCTTTTACTATATCCAAAGGCACTAAAACACACCAGCCGACGCTGATCGTCACCCTTGGCCTGCGAAACCTGGTTGGCCGCGGAGAAGCACCTGCTATCACCTATTATAATGTAACAGTACCTGATATGATGGCCTCGCTAGAGGCTAAGAAAGGCATGATAGAACGCTATGCCCTGACCGACCCGCAACGCTACTGGCATTTCCTGCATCACCTGCTGCCAGGGCAAAACTTCCTAATTGCCGCGCTGGACATAGCCGGGTGGGATTTGTTTGCCAAGATGCGGGGAAGGCCGCTTTGGCATATGCTTGGCCTTAAACGTGAGAACCTGCCTATCACTGATTATACCATCGGGATCGATACAGCAGAGAATATGGTGGCAAAGCTCAAAGCTAAGCCATGGCCTATTTACAAGATCAAGTTGGGCAAAGCCAACGATCTCGACCTGCTGATAGAACTACGGGAGCATACATCTGTTCCGTTCCGCGTGGACGCTAACGAGGGATGGCATTTTGAAGAAGCCAAAAACCTGCTCCCGGAACTGCAAAAACTGGGAGTGGTAATGATAGAACAGCCACTTAATAAAACTGATTTCGAGGCAATGAAGGAACTCAAGCAGCTTTCGTCAATACCGCTGTTTGCCGACGAGGCCTGCGTAACGGAAGAGGATGTAAAAAAATGTGCGGAGGGCTTTCATGGCATCAATATAAAACTCACCAAATGCGGTGGAATAACACCCGCGCTACGAATGGAACAGGAGGCAAGAAAGCTTGGACTGAAAGTGATGATGGGTTCCATGAACGAGAGCACAGTTGGGTCGGCAGCCATCGCGCACCTGTTGCCGATACTTGACCATGTAGATATGGATGGACCATTGCTGTTGAAAGAAGATGTAGCAGAAGGCTTGACCTACAATCCCGACGGAACTGTCGTATTACAAGACTATCCGGGACTGGGAGTGACCTTCCGTGGAAGCAAATTCAGCAGATAACAAGTTTAAATCTATTTTTGCCGCATGCGCATATTGCAGAATGTTTCTTTAAAGCCATACAATACTTTTGGGATAGATGTGCCGGCTGAACAATTCCTCGAGCTGGAGGATACAGCGCAGCTGCCGGATATTCTTAACGACAATACGTTGCCTGCATCAAAACATATAATTGGTGGCGGTAGCAACATTCTGCTTACAAAAACAGTTAGCGGCCTTGTCATTCTGAACAAAAGCAGAGGCATCAACAAAATAAAAGAGGACGATGACCACGTATGGCTTGAAGTCAGGTCGGGAGAAGTATGGCATGAATTTGTGATGTTTGCAATTGCCCGGGGCTTAGCAGGCATCGAAAACCTGGCCCTGATACCCGGCACCGTAGGCGCTGCGCCCATGCAGAACATAGGTGCTTATGGCGTGGAAGCAAAGCAAACCATCGATTCTGTCAGTTTCTTTCATCTTGAAGATAAATCGATGCACACGATTCCGAATACAGCGTGCCGGTTCGGTTACCGCGACAGCATTTTCAAACATGAATTGAAAGGCAAAGTATTTATCACATCCGTTCGCTTCCGTCTAAACAAGAAGCCTTCATTCAATACAAGCTATGGCGCAATTGAACAAGAGCTGCAACAAATGAATGTTCAGGAACTGTCGATAAAGGCAATCGCCGATGCGGTGATATCGATCCGCAGCAGTAAACTACCTGATCCTAAAAAAACAGGTAATGCGGGCAGCTTTTTTAAAAATCCCACTATTCCTGTTAAACAATACACACAGTTGCAGCAAGAGTTTCCGAATATCTCATCTTACCCTGTCAATGAAACAGAGGTAAAAGTACCGGCAGGCTGGCTCATAGAGCAATGTGGCTGGAAAGGCCATCGTCGCGGCGAAACGGGTGTACACGAAAAGCAGGCCCTGGTGCTGGTCAACTATGGCGGAGCAAATGGTTCAGACGTTTGGGCGCTATCAGATGATATTCTGCGATCGGTCAGGAATAAATTCGGAATAGAGCTGGAACGTGAGGTGCAGGTATGGTAAACTATTCGCGCTTCAGCAACGGTAGTTTAATGAAGAAGGTTGTTCCTTTTTCCGCTTCGGTCTCGAACCAAATAGTACCACTCCAGAATTCGATGATCTTCTTTGTCATTGCCAGCCCGAGCCCTGTGCCGGACGACTTGGTCGTGAAGTAAGGCTGAAAAATCCGTTCCACTACTTCTGTCGGAATACCCGAACCGTTATCCCTAAAAGCGACCAGTACATCATCGTCTTCCTTTGATACTGTTACCGTAACAATGCCTTGCCTGTCTTCAGGAATGGCCTGAACCGCGTTCTCCAGTAGGTTGGTGAAGACACGCAATAACTGGCTTTTATCTGCGTAAACAGTCAGGGTCTCATCTGATCTCTTCAGCGTAACTTTCGTGTTTTCATTCAGGTAGAGTTCTACCGCTTTATCCAGCAATTCGTTCAGCTCCACGTCCTCCGGTTTCGCCTCCGGCATCTTGGCAAAGTTGGAAAACTCGGATGCGATGTACGTAAGATTATCTATTTGTTCTATCAAAGATTCAGACACTTTCAACGCAAGCTCCTGAATATTTCCATAGCCGCTTTTGATCGCCTGCTGAAGGTATTGGATGTTGAGCTTCATTGGCGTCAAGGGGTTTTTGATCTCATGCGCCACCTGCCTTGCCATTTCGCGCCATGCACTTTCGCGCTCACTTTGGGCCAGCAATACAGCGTTCTCTTCCACCTTCTTCACCATTTTGTTGTACTCGCTCACCAGCGTACCTATCTCATCATCATACGGCCAGTATATCAGCTCATTCTTCGTCAGCGTCAATCTTTCAAACCTGCTGATGACAACGCTCAATGTTTGCGTCAGCCATCGGGTGAGGAATACCGTTACCAGGCTCGACACAACAAATATGAACGCGTACAGGTTTATCAGTACAACAAGGATATTTGATATCTGGAAGTTGAGTTCTTTCTCCGAAGAAAAGAAAGGAACGTTCAGGTAGCCAAGCGCTTTGCCATGTTCATCCCGTATCGGCAGGTAGGATGACAGATAAGAGAGTCTGCCGATAGATTCATTCCTTGTAACTACTTGCTGGTTGCGGTCTTTCAGCCAATAATATGCCTCTGGCCTAATAATCCGCGCTACCAATATCTTGTCGTAAATATTTGCCTGCGACGCCACATTCAGTATGCCACTGGCATTGAATATATTAATGTCGATCTTCTGAGCATTAGCAAGTGCGGTGATGAAATACTTAAACCTTGCTGTATTAGTGACAGAATTAAATGCAGTATCATTTTCCAACCCGTTCTCCTGCTTCAGGTAGATCAGCAAAGACCGCTCCACCACCTGCATGGTTCGCTGCAATTTTTTCTGGTTGTTGTCTTTGTAAGAAAAAGTAAAGAACACGATCGTAGCAGCGCCTATCAGCAGAAACGAGACAAGCACGATACCCAGCATCGAAAAATGTATCCGCTTTCGGAAAGTGAAGTTGATAAGTTTTACAGAAGAATTTGCCCGCGTGAAATAGAACAATCCTAAACGGTACAGAACAATACTTAATACGATCAGCACCTGTATGCCAAACAGGTATGAGAACAATGTAATAGCGTCCAGCCAGAAGCGATAGAAGCGGATAACAATAACGGTCTTGGGTTCGTCTGTATATCTCAATTCAGACAAACCATCCAGGCGCATCAGGTTGTTTCTTTCCACTATCGGTGCTGAACTGAGAAATACCGGAAATGGGTAGTCGCCGCTTTGTGTCAGCAGTTTATTGCTCACATAAACCGCATAAGAATAGTTGGCCTCCTGTTGCTTGCTTTTTACGCTCCCGGGCTGCAGTAACTCCGGATAAACTGTTTCACCGCCAGATTCTTTGATCGACAGATCGATGAATACAGTACCCAGCCACACTTTATTGCTGTCGTCATATATGGGGATGTCTGCGAGGTAGTATCTGCCATCCTGGGCATATTCCTTATAATATAAAGTGGTATCAGACGTCTGCTCACCCTCAGCTAATTCTGCTTTCAGGCTGGCGTAGCCGGTCGTATCACTATTATACAAACCTTCACCTTGTGCATCAAAGATGAACACACGGGATTGATATTTGTTCAATTGACCTCCGAGATAGATCGCATCAAATCGTTCATTGAGCGATCGGCGTTTTTCGCTATTCGGCTGCATGAGAAACTCTTTTACCAACCAGTCGCGTTGAACGCTTTGAGAAATACTCCTGAAAACAAATTCCGTCACATCGTCCCGTTGCTGTAGTACTTGTTCAGCATATCGCTTCCGGGTGACCTGTTCTTTATTATTATAAAAATATAGCAGTAAGGCCGTACCGAAAGCACATACCAGGATAGACCATAGAATGGTCTGCGGTGCAAAAAGGTCATTAATATTTGTAAGCTTAGGTACATCGAGCAGTACGATAAACAACAGCAGGAACCCGAGCAGGAAAAAGAAGTACACTTCCGGTACCTGCGGTTGTGTCCACAACAGACCGAGCATACCGGCCGATATCACCAGCAGATATTTTATCCATTTATCGCGTATCAGGATCGCCAGCTGTACGTTCAGCACATATACTACCAGGCAGGATAC
>CAMPKG010000036.1 GCA_946887085.1 uncultured Sphingobacteriales bacterium | reverse complement strand
GTTTCCAGTCCACGGCGGCAAGCGACTTATTGGCCTCTGCTATTGACAGGTTTGCAGCCAGTATCGCTTTATTGGCTGTCTCCATTGCGATAGCTATTGAGCTATCGGTAATACCTGAAGTATAAACAGGCGTGATAGGCGGCACCGGCGGTATGGGTGCAGTAGGAACAACGCCCTTTACAGGTGTTAAAGGTTGAGGCGGTATTGGCGGAGCTACCATAGTCGCTCTGTCTTTTGCGGGTACATCTTTAATTGAGCTATAGGTCCGGGCTTTGCCATTGTCGTCGATTATGGTGATCTTTTGTTTGGTCGTTGTCTTGGCTTCTTTCTTTGCTTTTTTTGATGTTTGCGCGAAGAGCGGCGTCAGGCAGATCAGAGATATGGCAAGTGCTGCTGCAAGCAATGCCACCGCTGCCGGGCTGTTGATGGTTTTCTTTTTCATTTCCATGATCCTTTTTATTCGGTTAAACAATAGATTCTTATTTCCTGTTGCGGCGACCGCCAACTGCGTTTGCCGCGTTGTTTCGAGGGCGGCCAGGGCATGGGCATAAGAGAGTGGGGCGCCGGTATGTTCCAGCACAATGTCATCGCAGCAGTGTTCCCTTTCGCGGCGTATGATTCCTGACAATGCCCACGCAAAGGGATTGAAGAATAATATTGTCTCCATAAACACTTGCACGATATTTAAAAAGTAATCGTTGCGTTTGATGTGTGCCAGTTCGTGAACTAGTATAGCCTCAAATTGTTGAGTGTTTAACCTTGAGAGCGTTGCCATTGGTACAAGCACCAAAGGTTTGATAACACCAATGACCATCGGGACATCGATATACTCAGAGAAAAGGAGTGATACCTTGCTTCGTATATGCAATTGTTCTTTGTAGATAGAAAGCTTGTCCAGCCAGGTATTTGTAACACTTACGATGCATTTTGTTTTGGCTACTTCAAGCAGATAATAATTATAGATAAACCGGGTGGTAAGGAACGCTACTCCGCCAAGATATGCCAGCGATGCGATGGGCAACCACTGTGTGAGGTGATAAATAATATCATCATTCAGCTTGGCAGTGACGACAGTGCTGACTGCTTGCAGGGATATTTCAGCGTTGCCGTTTTCTTTTGCAAGCGCTTCTGTAAGCAAGTGCCAGTTCAGGATCCAGGTGCTGAGAAACCATATAAAGACGCCGCATAAGGCCAGGTACGATAGATTGTAGCTGAGGCGAGGTGACGGATTACCAATTGTTCCAAGTATCAGTTTTAGCGCGCAGTATATCAGCAATGCCTGCCATATTGAGTGACACAGAGCCCAGCCCAGCGAGTGGGCCATTATCAGGAAATCGGTTTGCAAACTTTCCATAATTGCGTATTTACGGTTAGTTGATTATTTCTTTTTGTTTTGCTTCTCTATCTCCTCGAGGTATTGTTTTATCTGTTCAAGTTCTTCAGCGCTTGCTTTATAGCTGCCTAATGCCTGCATTACCATGTTGGCTGCCGATCCGTTAAATGCGGTATTGATCATTTTACGGAGTAGCTGTGTTTGCGTGTCTTTCTGCGTTACTGCTGCAGTAAACACATGAGACCTGGCGGTTGTATCTCTTTTCAACAGCTTTTTCTCGAGCATGATCTGCATCAGCTTTAAGGTGGTGGTGTAGCCGGCCTCTTTTTTCTTTGTGAGTTCGTCATGCACATCGCGAACGGTACCAGGCCCTTTCTGCCAGAGGATGCTCAATATTTCCAGCTCACTTTCGGTAGGTTTTATATGTTTGTCCATGTCCATGTTTCTTCGACATACGAAATGTTTCGTATGCTAACCTACGAATGTTTTCGTAATTGTCAAAAAAATTCATCAGATAATTTGCCAAGGCAAAAAAATACCCCGCAAAGCGGGGTATTTTAGTATTTACTGACTCACCTGAGGTGGCGGTTGTTCGCCTTGTTTGTTTTGCTGTCCTCCGCCTTGGCCTTGTTGCGGGCGAGGCCTGTTCGGGCGCTGTTGCCGATTCTGTTTTGGCTGCGGGCGGTTCTGTTGTGCCTGCTGACCTTGTTTTTGCTGCTGTCCCTCGCCTTGCCTTTGCTGCTGTTGTTGTCCCTGCTTCTGCTGCTGTGGCTGGTTGGATTGCGCCTTGCCTTGCTGCAGTCCGCCTTTTTGTTGTTGAGGACGGTTCTGCTGTTGCGGCCTGCCTTGCTGCTGACCTTGTTTTTGCTGGCCCTGTCCGCCTTGTGCCTGCTGCTGCGGTTTGTTGCCACCGCCGCCTTTGCGTTTTTTATTGCCGCGCTCCAGCGCCTTCAGGCTTATTTGCCCTACGTCATTTACAAAGCCCACATCTACTTTCACACCCGCTTTGTTCGAGCTTACTTCCAGCTCTACCGGTTGCAGCTCGTCGGGTTTTACGCCGGCTTTGTTTTGTTTCAGTATTTCTTTTACCCTGTCGATGTTCATCGGGTACTGCTTATTGCTGTCCGAATAGCTGTACCACATCAGGTTTTTAAAGATGTCGCGTTTTTGCAGGTGCGCTTTACCCTTTACTGTTTCCAATACATCTGCATGGTCGGGGAATACCCTTAACGCATCCATATAGGTATCCAGCTCATAGTTCAGGCAGCACTTCAGCCTGCCGCACTGGCCGCTCAGTTTCACCTGGTTTATCGACAGGTTCTGGTAGCGGGCAGCAGTCGTATTTACAGATTTGAAATCGGTAAGCCAGGTAGAACAGCAAAGCTCACGGCCGCAGGAGCCGATGCCACCTACCTTTCCGCTTTCCTGGCGGGCGCCTATCTGGCGCATCTCCACCTTTACTCTAAAGTCGCCGGCATATACCTTGATCAGTTCACGGAAATCTACCCGCTGGTCGGCAGTGTAGAAAAAAGTGGCCTTTTTGCCATCGGCCTGGAGTTCCACTTCTGCAAGTTTCATCTCCAGTTTCAGGTTACGCGCCATAGCACGAGACCGTACGAGCAACTCAGGCTCACGTTCTTTGGCTTTTTTATAAAGCTCTATATCTGTATCGTTGGCCGGCCTGAGTACACGTTTCAATCCCGAGTTCTCATCCACACCGTATTTTTTCAGCTGGAGCTTGACCAGTTCGCCTGTCAGGCTCACCTGGCCTACATCGTATCCCGCCACTCCTTCCACAGCTATCCACTCACCTTTTTCAAGCAGCTGGCTGGTATTATTACGGTAAAACTCCTTTCTGCTTCCTTTATTGAACGTTACTTCTATTACCGGGTAAGGTTTCGCACTATCGTGCAGGGGCAGAGCGCTCAGCCAGTCAAAAACATTCAGTCGGTTGCATCCTCCGGTACTACATCCTCCGTTTCCTTTGCATCCCGACGGTTTCCCGTTCGCGCCAGTCCCACAATTGCCACATCCCATTTAATAAATAATTTATATTGACAGCAGGCAATCCTATACAATCTGTTTTATGTAAAGAACCTATTGGTTGGTAAGCACTTATTTCAATCTTCACCTTAAGACTTACCTGCCGATTGTGAAAAATATTAAATAATCCGCGAAAATACTAAAAAATTGGCAGGCTCGCTGGCAAACATGAGCTATGCGAGATTGTTTTTATATAGCAAAAAGTTTATTTGTAAGGCGTTACAGACTGCGTTTCAACCCACTATCGTTGCCCGTGGTATGGTTTTTATGCTTCCTGATATATACCGGATACATTGTGTACCACCCCCAAACAGATATTATGCCTCACTCTGCCAGAATCCTGCTAGCTGATGACGATATGGAAGACCGTATGATCATTGAAGATGCATTCAGGGATATTGGGCTGGAACATGAGATAGCCTTTGTTGAAGATGGGGAATACGTTGTACAATTTCTGGATGACGTCAACGGCGAGGGCAACCTTCCATCGCTTATTGTATTAGACCTCAACATGCCGCGCCTGAATGGCACCGAAACACTGAGGCTGCTGAAAAATCACCCGGTTTACCGGAACATACCGGTAAAAATATTTTCAACATCGGTGAATGAAATAGAAAAAGAACAATGTTTGCAACTGGGCGCGGATGCATATGTCATCAAGCCGGTGAAGTACGAGCAGTGCATTGCCATTGCCCGCGACTTCTATGATTTTTGCAGTACCGATGCAATGAGTGCATGAGCGCCACATAGTTGTGTCGATATCTCCGGGCGCAGGAAAAAAATTCTGATCATCGAAATCCGAAAATAAAAGTCTGCCGTAAGTGTTAGTGTACATCATTTTTTAAACTACACTAAAAGCAACTTTTATGAAACGTATCATCTTCACATCGGCTATTGCAGCTGCAATCTTGACACTCGGTTCTTCGCAGGCAATCGCTCAGGACAAAACAATAATGGTAGGCGGTGCCGCCATGTATCCTACAAAGAACATCGTTGAAAATGCGGTCAACTCAAAAGACCACACAACACTGGTGGCAGCGGTAAAAGCTGCCGGGCTCGTGGAAACACTACAAGGTTCGGGACCATTCACGGTGTTCGCACCAACCAACAAAGCATTTGACCTGCTGCCGAAGGGCGCGGTGGACAACCTGCTGAAACCTGAGAATAAAGGCACGCTTACATCAGTGCTTACCTATCACGTGGTGGCAGGAAATCTTGACGCACATGATCTGATGGATAAGGTAAAAGCGGGTAACGGCTCAGCTATGCTTACTACCGTACAGGGGGATCAGCTTACAGTAATGCAAAAAGGCAAAACCCTTTGGGTGAAAGATGCTAAGGGCGCTACTGCTAAGGTTACTATCAGCGATGTGCGCCAGAAGAACGGCGTTATTCATGTTGTCGACCACGTACTCATGCCTTAGGGTTTTCGGGCAATTGGCTATTATAACACGGAGTTTAGATGCTTCGTAGTATCTTTAGGGGAAATTCTTTTCCCCTATATTTTTTAAAGTGAAAAAAGAAAGCATCTCGGTATTCGATATATTCAAAATAGGCGTTGGTCCAAGCAGCTCGCATACGCTGGGGCCATGGAGGGCAGCACTACGTTTCCTGGAAACAGTAAGAAGACATGATATACAGAAGGTAAAGTCTGTAAAGGTTTTGCTGTACGGTTCGCTGGCCAAAACCGGTAAAGGCCACGGCACCGATGTTGCTGTGGTATTGGGGTTGTGCGGTGAAGACCCGGTGACGTTCGATGTGAACCAGATCACTCCCCGCATGAACCAGATACAGAACCTGCAAAAAATGGTTCTGGGTAAAGAAAAGGAGATATCGTTTGATCCCACGGTGGATGTGGTGTTTTTGATGAATGAGAGCTTGCCGATGCACCCCAATGCAGTTACCTTTCTTTGCTCTTTTGAAGATGGTAACGAGATAGCCGAAACATTTTATTCCATAGGTGGAGGGTTTGTAAATAAAGAGGGTGAAGAGACTTCCATCAGCGATGATGTAGAACTTCCGTTCCCGATCGAAAAATCTGAAGAGCTATTGCACTGGTGCCGCAAAACCGGACTGAGTATTTCAGAAGTGGTAATGGAAAACGAACACTCGTGGAGAAATGAAGAAGAGACGAAGAAGGGTGTGTTGAAGATCTGGCAGGTGATGCGTGATTGTATCTATCGGGGTTGTCATATCACGGGCGAATTACCGGGTGGTTTGCATGTGACACGGCGCGCAGCCGCATTGAATAAAAAACTACTTAAAGATAAGACCTACAATAACTATAATGAGTGGGTCACAGCCATTCGCAGTGGCGGACAGGGATTCCAGTATACCCTGGATTGGGTAAGCTGTTTTGCGCTGGCAGTGAATGAAGAGAACGCATCTTTCAGTCGTGTAGTAACTGCACCAACAAATGGTGCTGCAGGGGTGGTACCTGCCGTGCTTCAGTATTTCGTTGCCTTCTGCGATGGCTATGATGAGGAAAAAATCGTTCAATACCTGCTTACGGCATCAGAGATAGGCAGCATCTTCAAAAAAGGTGCGACACTTTCTGCGGCAATGGGTGGTTGCCAGGCTGAGATAGGTGTATCGTCATCAATGGCGGCAGCGGCGCTTACGGAATGTCTGGGCGGAAGCGTACGCCAATGCCTTATGGCTGCCGAAATAGCTATGGAACATCACCTCGGCCTCACCTGCGATCCTGTTGGCGGCCTGGTACAGGTGCCATGTATAGAGAGGAATACTATGGGTGCTATTAAAGCCATTACCGCTTCACAGCTGGCGATGCAAAGCAACCCCGACAATGCCCGCGTATCGCTCGATGCCGTAGTAAATACTATGTGGGAGACCGCGCTCGACATGAACCATAAATACAAAGAAACAGCAGAGGGCGGCCTGGCGACCAATATTCCACAGAGCCTGAGCGAGTGTTGATTTTTTAATTTCCGGTTTATAGATTCTTGCACTATATTTCGTTCACTAACAACGAAGTATGAGGATCCTATTAGCCGTTTTAAGCGTCGTTTTTATAATGGCGCTGCCCGCCAAGCTTAAAGCCGACCAACACTTTACAGACACGAAAGACTATTTCCTGGAGCATTTAAAGAAGAATTCATATGCTCTTGATCCGGAAGCAAAGGCTATAGTGCTGTACGAGTGTGCGAATTTTTCACTGATCAATAATGTCGAGGGATGGTATGTGAAAAGACATGTGCGCAAAGTCATTAAGGTATTGAACAAGAATGGCATCAGCGAAGCTGACGTGATGGTTCCTTTCAATAGAACCGACAGATCGTATATAAAAGATCTCAAGGGAAAGACTTATAACCTCGAGAACAATAATGTTGTCATCAAAGAGATTGATAAATCGGCAGTGCACGTTGACGTTATAAACTCAAATGCATTCATGGCGAAGTTCAGTATGCCTGCGGTTAAAGAAGGTTCGATCATTGATTACTATTACGAAATACAGGAAAGCGTTGGAATGGTATTTGCACATTGGGAGTTCCAGGAGGATATACCTAAAATATACAGCGAGGCGAATGCTGTATATCATGATGCGTTCCGTGTAATGGAAGTAACGCAGACAAATAAGAGCTTCAAACAATACGAGATTTTACCGCAGGATGTGTCGATAGATGAATTGCCGGAAGCATATATGGTTACCACAGGAAAAACAAAGGGTGATTACTATAGCCAGAAATGGGTAAGAAGAAATATTTCAGCAATGGTCGACGAACCATTTGTTTATAATACAGACAATTACTCGGAACTGTTGGAGTTGCATTTTGGAGGTGTTTCTGAGGTTTATCGGTCACGCGGGGACATATATTGGACCAGGGTAGGACTAGATACCTGGGAAAATTTCAATGACTTCGTAGCCAAACAGTATAATTCTTTCTTTGACTATAAGAAGAATAACTATAAAGTACGCAACCTCCTTGATGATATCAAAGTTACCGGAACGGATACATTAGCAATGGTAAAAACTATTGCGAAATATGTCAGAGAACACTTCCATTATTCTCCGGAAGGAGCCGGTAGCCTGGATAAATTGCTTGACGAGAAGAAAGGATCAGGAGATGAACTGGTCATGTTATTGAATAAGTTGCTGGAAATGCAAGATATCAATACACATCTTGTGTTGCTGGGTACCCGCGATGGTTTGAAGGTGAAAAAGCAAGCGCCACTCGCAAGTCGTCTCGACCATTGGGTATGCATGGTGGACCTAAATGGCAATAGCTACTTTATGGATCCGTCTAATAAACACAACGCCTTTGGATATTTACCTGTTGACTGTTATAATGGCTACGCCTGGGTGGTAGATAAAAAGGGATATCTCATCAATCTTGATCCTTCTCTGCCAAAAGAGAAACTTGCCGTTCAGGTGCAGACAGTCAGCAACGATATTGCTGACTACCGTGTTAGCGTGAAAGAGTCATTTGGTAAGGAAAGGAGTAGAAGTATGCGGAAAGAATGGCAGGAAGACTCGTCGGAAATAAAGAAATATATCTCAAATAAGCTCAAGGCCTTCGACGTAGAAACACAGCTTAAAGGATACGTAGTAAAGGGCCTGGGAGACGCGGATAGCAATATATTGATCGAATACACCGCGCAGTTGAAATGGCCTGCGGCCACGATTATCAGATTTCAGCCATCGCTGTTTAACTACTTTACTGAAAACCCGTTGAAATCGGAGAAAAGAAATATGCCGGTTGAAATGCCGATTCCGGTCGACGTGAATTTTTCATTGCATTTGAAATTGCCGGAAGGATATACAGTAGAGGAGAAGATCGAACCGGCAATATTTAAGTTAGATGAGAACACCAGCTATAAATACCTTGGCGCATACGACAAAACTGAGAATACGTTGACATTCAATAGTCGGTTAACCCTTTACAAGGTTTATTTCGATGTTTCTGAGTATGGACCTTTGAAAACATTTTTTACCCAGGTGATAGATCAGCAAAAAAAACCTGTTATCCTGAAAAAACAATCCTGATATGGTGTGGAGATTCTGTGCAGCATTTCTGTTTTGCGTTTTGTGTTATACGGCGTCTGCCGAATCGTATCATATTGACAGCATCGATAAAAAAATGCTGAAGGATGCAAACGCTGTTATACGTTCCTACGACCTGGAAATTGAAGTGAAGGAGCTGGACAACGTTGTGGTGAGAGAAAAGTGCGCGATCACTATATTGAACAAAAAAGCAAAACCTTATTCCGCATGGCGGGAAGGTTACTCCCAGATGAAGGAGGTCAGCAAGATCTCAGCGGAAATATTTGATAAAGACGGGAAATCCATAAAAAAGGTAAAACGAAGCGATTTTAGAAAGCGCTCTGCAAGTAGTTTGATGATCGCATACTACGACGACTATAAGTTGGAGGAATACTATCCGGACATAAACGACTATCCGTATACCATCGAGTATACTGTTTTAACTAAATACAATAACACCTTTAGTCTACCCAGATTTGTAGCGCGGCCTGCATCTGATGTAGCCGTTGTCAGTGCTAAATTGGAGATAAAAATTCCCGCCAATATTGAGCTTTTCCACAGGGAATTTAACCTTACTGCAAAGCCCGTTTTTATTTCAGGCGATAAAAAGAAAGAATATTCGTGGACGGTAAGCGGCATAGCGGCAAACAAGGAAGAAACACTAGCGTATGAGCCGGAAACCGCTGTACCATCAATATTTCTCTCGCTTTCTGATTTTTCATTGGGCAATTACAAAGGCAGTCTTCGTACATGGGGCGATTTCGGGAAGTTTTTTTACGAACTGAACAAGGGAAGGGACGAGCTGCCGGAAGATATTAAGGCCAAAGTGCGTGAGATATCGTCTTCCGTTCCTGATCGCCGTGGTAAAATCGCGCTTTTGTATAAGTATATGCAAAGCAATATGCGTTACGTAGCAGTTGAAATAGGTATAGGCGGATGGCAGACGCTCGATGCCAATTTCCTGGCTAAGAATCAATATGGTGATTGCAAAGCTCTTTCAAACTATATGATGGCACTTTTGCGTGCGGCAAGTATCGAAGCATACCCAGCATTGGTGATGGCCGGAAGGGAACTGTCATTCCCGCTCCAGCGAGATTTTCCATACGCTCATTCTTTTAATCATGTAATACTGTGTGCTCCTTATCCTAAAGATACTGTGTGGCTTGAATGCACCAGCAAAGATCTCCCGGCCAACTACCTTGGTGATTTTACGGCAGACCGGGACGTGTTGCTCGTAAGTGAAAATGGCGGAGCAGTTATCCATACCCCAGTGTACGACACCATGTATAACATTGCCAACAGGAAGGCAAAAGGATTATATACTAAAGATGGCATTGCAGAGATCACTATGCAAAATCAACTTTGCGGCAGTTTAGCGATGAGCGTGGCCAGGAACATTGACCTAAAGCCGGAAAGCGAGGTCCGGAAATTCACGGAGGGCAGATTCAGGCTGCCGGGTTATAAATTGAATAGCTTTAATTATAAAAAAATAGAATTACCGCAGAATCTGCAGCTGACTGAAGAGGTCTACCTGTCGGCCAATAGCATGGTTTCGGCAACAGGTGAGTATACTTTTTTTGACTATGATCTTAATCCGCTGAACTTACAGGAGCGGGAAATAGTTGACAACCGGAAAACTGATTTTTACTTGCCGAATTCTATGAATATTTGTGATAGCTTTGAGGTCGTTATCCCAGAGGGTTACGAAATTGAATCGCTGCCGGAACCGGTATCTAGTTCGCATCCATTCGGCAGGTTCTATTGTTCATTCACCAGGTCAGGGAACAAAGTTTTCATAGAACGACGATTTCTACAGAATAAAGGTGTTTATCGCGCAGGTCTTTATTCCGACTATGTTAAATGGTTGGATGCAGTAGGAAGAACATCTGATCAAAGGATCGTGGCAAAGAAAATATAATGTTGAATTTTTCTGAGAAGCTTTTTGCCGGACAAAATATTAATGCGGATAACTTCTTCCTCATGGCGGGGCCATGTGTAGTAGAGAACGAAGAAGTGATCATGCAGACGGCCGAGAAAGTGATTGGCATCTGCCAGCGTTTGCAGATCCCATATATTTTCAAATCCTCTTATCGCAAGGCCAACCGCACAAGGCTGGACAGCTTTACTGGTATTGGTGATGAGAAAGCGCTGAAGTTGCTTGCTAAAGTTCGTGATGCGTTTAAAGTTCCTGTAGTTACTGACATACACGATGCTTCGGAAGCTGCGATGGCGGCTGAGTATGTGGATGTGCTCCAGATACCAGCTTTCCTTTGCCGACAAACAGATATACTGGTTGCAGCTGCAGCTACAGGTAAGGTGGTAAACGTAAAGAAAGGCCAGTTCCTTAGTCCTCAAGCAATGCAGTTTGCGGTGGATAAGCTGCGCCAGAGCGGAAATGAAAATATCATACTTACAGACCGCGGTACCACATTCGGCTATCATGACCTCATCGTCGACTATCGTGGCATACCTGCGATGAAAGCGATGAACGTCCCTGTAGTACTTGACTGCACGCACTCGCTGCAGCAGCCTAACCAGACCAGCGGTGTGACGGGCGGTAACCCGGCAATGATAGAAACGATTGCGCGCGCAGGTATTGTTGTTGGTGCAGATGGCCTGTTCATTGAAACACATCCCGAACCAGCAAAAGCAAAGTCGGACGGCGCCAATATGCTGCGTCTTGATTTGCTGGAAGGCCTGCTCGAAAAACTGGTGAAGATCAGGCAGGTAGTGAATACACTCTAAGGCAAAATATCCCAGCCTATACTTTTGTAAGCCGTAGGCTTATACCTGTTGTAATCGTTCAGATCAACTGTATCGCCTTGAAGTAATGTATTGTAGTGCCTTATGGCTGATTGCGTTGCCGGGTCTCTTCCGATCAGGGATAAGAAATTGCTGTGGCCTTCTCCTGTGAGAATATTGAAGTTGATATATTTCGCTTTCATCACGACTGGTATATCTACTTTTTCACCCAGCTGCCGGTGACCACTGAGGAAGTGTGCTCCTTTTAATACTTTATCTTCAGGGTTGTAGTGGATGTAGATCTGCTTTGCAAATGAAACTTTGTTGAGCAGGTCTACATGACCTGTCTGGTTTACACAAGGTGCGTTCAAGATAAGATTGTCCACCCATACCAGGTCATTTAGTTTGTTCAATTCGCCGTTCTTTACAGTTTCGGTTACCACGTTATTACCCATGCTATGAAAGAACAGGCTAAGCTTGCCGGTACCCAATTTACGTTCTGCACGCAACCGTTTTATTTTAGCGAACACCGGTACAAAATCCTCGTATGCCTTACGTGCATTCTCTAGTGCGAAATAGTAGTTGCCCAACCTGCTTTTCGTAGTAGTGATGCTGGGGTAATCCATTAGTATCACATTTACATTGTACTGCCCTGCGAGGCTCATAGCACGGTACAGGTCGGTAGTGAATATTTTACCCATGCCTTCTGTATAAACCACCCAGTTTCGGTTTTTGTTTGGCATGTATTGTATCGCAGTCTCCAGATTGGTGACGGGCAATACATGCCATACTTCGTTCTGTGCATATACGTAGAAGTAACGCACCTGCATTCCGTCGCGCACTTCGCTCATAAAGCGAAGCTTATCGGTTTGCGTAGCACGGTTGCTGACGACTATGATAGCCGTATCAGGATCTGCCGGCGGAACTGCACTGCTTTTCTCTAGCTTCAGTTTCTGCCAGAACTCCGGTGTGTTAAAATATTCACCCTGGCCGTTAACGGCCAGCGACACCATCAATGCCAATACGATCAATACAGTTCTCATGTTCTTCCCTTCGCGGCGTTTTCTTATTTCAGATGCAAGTCAAAGTAGTCGGTGATCTTTTGCATCAGGTGCACACGGTCTTTGCCGCGTACATTATGCTCATAGCTGGGATATACAAAATAATCAACCTGCACGCCGTTATCTACTGCACTTTTCAGGAACTTGATAGAATGCTGCCAAACTACCACATTATCGTCAGTGCCATGTATCAGCATCAGTTTTCCTTTCAGGTTTTTCACTTTATCGAACAGTGCAGAGTTTTTATAACCTTCCGGATTTTTTTCCGGAGTGTCCATATAACGCTCAGTGTACATCACTTCGTACATGCTCCAGTCCATAACCGGGCCACCTGCCACTGCTGCTTTAAAAACACCGGGGTGATGCAGCATCAGCGAGGTGGTCATAAAACCACCATAGCTCCAACCGTGCACTCCCATACGGTTTGCATCAATAAAAGGTAATGACTTTAGATACTCAACACCTTTCAGCTGATCGCTCATTTCATTGGTGCCAAGGTTACGGAATATGGCCTGCTCAAAAGCAGAACCGCGGTTAGCACTGCCGCGACCGTCCATGCTGAATACAACATAACCACGCTGTGCCAGGTATTCATACCAAAGGTTACCGCTTTCAGGAAAGCTGTTGCGTATCAGTTGTACGTGTGGGCCGTTATACAGGTAAACGATAACGGGATATTTCCGATGCGCGTTGAAATTGGTTGGGTAGATGAGTTTGCCGTACAGCGGTGTACCGTCGTCGGCCTTCAACTGGATATTCTGCACTTTCGGTCGGTCGTAGTCTGCCAGCGTGTTAGGTGCATCCAGCAATATCTTCATGTAGTTGCTGGTAGTTGACCTGATAACGGAGCGCTTGGCAACTTTAGCATTGCTGTACACGTCCAGTATCATCCTGCCGCTCTCATTTGGCAGAATGGTGTGCACACCTTCGTCACCAGTTATCTTGTTCATCGATCCAGTGTTCCAGTTCACGGTATAACCGTGTTTCTCCAGCGGCGAGTCTTTAGATGCGGTGATGATCACCTGGTTCTCTTCTTTGTTGAAGCCAAGCAATTCATTCACTATCCATTTTCCTTTGGTAAGCTGGCGAATCAGTTTACCGTTAGTATTATAAAGGTACAAGTGCATATAGCCATCGCGCTGGCTCTGCCAAATGAACCTTTCATTGCTCTCGGGCAGGAAGGTCAATGGATTGAGCGGCTCAACGAATTCTTTGTCGGTTTCCTCGAACAATGTTTTTGTTTTGCTGCCGTTGCGTATCTCGTATTCGTTGAGGCGCAGGTGGTTTTGATCGCGGTTGAGCAAACCGACATACATGTATTTCTCGTTCGGATTCCAGCTTACACTTGTCAGATAGCCATCTTTTTCTCCGTCCGTTTGCAGCTGTGTAGTTTTGCCCGTGGTGATATTGTACACATGCAGCGTTACCTGGTGCGATGTGCCGCCAGCCATCGGATATTTGATGTTCTTTGACACGGCAGGTGTTTCCAGCCAGTTGATGATAGGATAGTCAGCAACCATGCTTTCGTCCATGCGGTAGTATGCGAGGTAGTTGCCTTCGGGTGAGAAGAAAATACCGCCCTCAATGCCAAATTCATTGCGGTGAACGGATTGGCCATTGACAATGTCCTTGTTGTTGTCGGATGTGATGGCAATTGTTTTTTTATCGCGTGTTACCAACCATAAGTTGTTGTCGATAGTGTAGGCGATATTCCTGCTCTTATCAAGAGTTATATTCTCTGCATTTTCGGGCAAGGTTAACCAGGTATTCCATGAAAATCCCGTGGCAGTCTTCGTGCCGATCTTTATCTCAGTGCCATCTATGAAATAGGCCACGCCTTTCGACAGCCAGTGCATAGCAGGTATGGCTTTTAGCTTGTTTTTGCCGAAGGCTGAATTATTCAATGCTTTCAGATCGAACAGGGTATCAACAATACCTGAGTTGAAGCCAGTTGATGTCCATGCCTCATAGCTGCCATCCTTTACCGACTGGTAGAGCTTTACAGTGCCCGGCTCCCAGCTAGGTTGACGCAAACCCTTTGGCGCCAGCGTCGTGGCCATGCCATTGGTAGCTTCGGCCATGGTGAACTGCTTTTTCTGGGCGACGGCTGCGGAGCCTGCAAGCAGTAGGGCAGTAAGGATAGCTGTTGATCTGTTTGTGTGCATTGTATAAAAAATTAGCTAAGGCTGAAGTTATTTAGAACCTGTTGTTTCGTTTTAACGCGATTGGGGTTATTTATTAATGCCCAACACATCTTTCATAGTGAACACACCTTGTTTGCCGGCAATGAATTCTGCCGCTAATACGGCGCCTAGCGCAAAGCCCTCGCGGTTGTGTGCTGTATGAATGATCTCGATATCGTCGATACGTGAAGAATATTTTACGTTGTGTGTGCCGGGGACATTTTCAATGCGATGAGCGATGATGGGAAACTCATCTGCCGAATTCGCTTTTTCTTTTGCCCAGTGTCTTTTACGGTCGATATTTTCGAGTACCTGCTCTGCCAGTGTGATAGCAGTACCACTCGGCGCGTCTTTCTTCTGCGTGTGGTGTGTTTCTTCAATGCTGATATCGTAATCAGGCCGATCGTTCATCAATGAAGCCAGCAGCTTATTCACTTCAAAGAAAATATTGACGCCCACACTGAAGTTGGAAGCATGTAAGAACGAAACGCCGTTATCTATTGCTTTCATCTTGGCGTTGTTCAGCCCCTCATTCCATCCCGTGGTGCCGCAAACTACGCCCAGCCCGGCATTAAGGCAATCCATCACATTCTTTCTTGCAGCTTCAGGATTGGTAAACTCAATGGCTACATCGGCCCGCCTCAGGTTCTCAGGCGTCATTTCATGCCTGTTGCCCGAGCGTATACGCATTATTATCTCATGTCCGCGCCCGGTGGCTATCTCTTCAATAGCCTGTCCCATTTTTCCGTAACCGATCAACGCTATTTTCATAATTGTAATTAAAGTATCAATGAAAGAATGGTGAATACAGCGAACACGACACTGGCAATACCGTTGGTGTTTGCAAAGGCCATGTTCACTTTACTCAGGTCGTTTGGCTTCACCAGCATATGCTGATAGATCAACAGCCCCATATAGAAAGCAGTGCCTATCCAATATAACAAACCAAACTCACCCCGAAGGCCTGCTACTGTCTCTTATACACATTCCGAGCCCACGAGACCTCTCTACATCTCGTATGCCG
>CAMPKG010000035.1 GCA_946887085.1 uncultured Sphingobacteriales bacterium | reverse complement strand
CCATCAATCAAAAAATCTGTAGTATAGGTTGGGTACACTTTCACGATCCGCATGATACTATCCGGGCATGTACTACCTTCGTTCACAACTAGTTTTACGGTATAAGTGCCGGTATCTGGATACGTGTATTCAGGTTCAAAGTCCGTGGAACTGATCGACAGATCGGGATACTGGAAATACCATTTATACTTAAACCCTCCGGAAGTCTGGTTGATGAATTTCACGTTGAATTTTGAGCATTCAACGATGTAGGTGTTAAATTCATCAGAGAACTGCGGGATATTCGCTACTACTGCCTTTGAACAATTGGTTACATTAAACTGAAATTCGCGGCGAATAGTATTGATGCGCACGCCATTTCGCCACTCATGACAACAAACAGACACCACATAACGACCTTGTTTATTCGGTGTTCCGCTGATCATGCCTGTAGTTGGGTTTATCTGGATGATGGGATTGCCCAACATTGGCTTTGGAGCCGTATGCCCGCCGACATATCTTACTGGCGGCGGTATTGTTGACGGAAAGGCATCCGGACGTGGATTGTCTATACTGCCTCCCGTATATGCTGTGCAAAATTCATAGCTCAGCGAATCACCGTCAGCGTCAGTTGCTGAGTGGTCATAAACAAGCGGATTATTGATACAAATGATCTGCGGGGGAAAATTCTTAAATACCGCGCTGCTATTACATACCCCCCCGATCGCCGCAGGTGGGATATCGATAAAATAGGAGGCACCTGTGGTTTCAGGTTCATCTATGTTTAATATGTTACGATTGCGACAACAACGTTGATAAAGTATACGGTAAGGAGTATTAGGAGCAAGTGTCGCAGTAAATACGAACTCGACGCGGTTAAGGCAGAGAAGAGGCGGATTGTTGACACATTCATTTGAAAAGTTCGCCGGTACCTTGGTGATGGAAGTTGCGCGGTATTGATTGATCCTTCCCTGCAAAGTATTCATGTTGAATACACCAATAAAGGCGGGAGTATCTTCCTTGATCGCGTCGATCTGTCCTTCAAGACAGTCCTGGTAAATAATCAGCCTGACCCGGTAGTTCGGTCCTTCCAGGCAGGTGTAATAAACCTCACCGCCGACAATATGTGATGCTTTCGATTCAGATATCACCGAGAGAAACACCGCAATCAATATCCATAGACGATACTTCATCCGAGTTAGCTTTTTTGACTGTGACAATATTTCCCAAACTGGTCGAGGTCCCGGACCAGCTTTCGAGGCTGTTCCAGCATAGCCATATGGCCACAGTCGGCGTAAACCATTACAAAGTTAACATCTGCGAGCCTTGTTTGAGGCAAAACTTTATCCGCAGGTATCAAGCTGTCTTCCTTGCCTATTATCCATTGCACAGGAACGCCAATTTCATTCAAGGTAGCTGTTCTGTCAGGCCTGTTTATCATAGCATTGTAAAAAGCAACCATACTGTCAGCCTCCATCTTCACGCCGCGACTGATCTCATCCTCGACAGCTTTTGGATGTTGCTCTTTAAACCGCTCCGAAAACAATCCGGGTATCATCTGTTTTATGAACATTTCCTTCGCCCCTTTTTGTATCAACTGAATTGATTTTCTACGGGTTTCTTTCTTTTCTTCGTTGTCTGCAGCAGCCGTAGAATGTACCAGTGATAGCCCTTTTAATCTTTTTCCATATTGCTGTGCAAAGGCCAGTGCAATATATCCTCCCATAGAATGCCCCACTAAAACAATTTCATCAATCACCTCATTATCAATTATTTGAACAATACATTCGGCCAGCTGTTCCATGCTAATTTCGGTTCCTATCAGGGTACTTTCGCCACTACCGGGTATGTCCGGAACGATGACCGTATAATCCTTGCTGAGTTCCGGCCATATTTTACGCCAGAGGCTGCCGCTCTCGGGAAACCCGTGCAAAAGTACAATAGCCGGTCCTTCACCCGTTTTCAGGTAAGATAATTGAGGAAATAAGGTTGAACTTAGGCGTGCCTTCTGTTCCATTATAAGGTTTGTTTAGCTCTCCTATAAATCATGCCATAAACAAACAACAAAGCCAATAGCAATGGAGATAACTCCAATATAGGTAGCTCTTGTATCTTCAGAAGATGGAGAATAAGGGAAACTACTATTAACCCGATAGCGATCATCGCATATTTGCCTTTATTTCTCTTGGGAACAAATGCCAGTATCGCGTTCGTAGGCAATGCCCAAAGAATGTTCAGGTTATTCTGGCAGCCCTGATGATCGGTTGCAAACCACATCACCAGCATAAGTATGCCCAACAGGCCGGTTACTAACAGCAATAAAAAGCTCATAACTTTCCCTAACGGAGCAAGGCCTGGAAGTAGAATTCCGAACAGGGTCAGAACCGCGACCAGGCAAAAGCCTACAAAGGGCCAGTTAACACCTTTCGGGGGTCTTTCTGACCCCGGAACGATCAACACAGGTTTTGTTGATACGCTTTTACCGTTAACAGTTGCGTTCCCCACACCATCGCGCAAAAAATCGGGAAGGAACATAATATCCTCGTTGTCCATAACACTGTCTATCCTGCTACCCAACAGGATATTGATACCAAATCTTTCCCAGTGCTTATAATAATAATATTGATTAATGATGTTCCGGTAACTGAGCCTTTCCTTGCTGGCTATTGTCCTGCCGAAGACAAAACTCTCTCCTAATGCGCGTGGAAATACATCGCGGATCCGTGTGGCGCAATTGTCGTAAAAGAAGTCGTATTTGTAATATCGGTTTTCCTCTTGCGCATTATGCCGCAAAAAGGAGTATATCTCGTTTTTTGTTGCGCCATCCATAAGCAGTTCCTGCTCTTCTACACTTCTTCCAACCGAAGCATATTCGTCCACGAAAACCGAATAAGGATAAAAGGAAAGATAGTACAGCAACTTACCTCTTGCGAATTGAAAAGCGAAATCATCGCCGAAAGCAAATGTGCCATAGTTATAGACATTGTCGGTACCGCTGATGCTATCTGTAACACGTAATGCGGTATGGCCAAAGGTTTCCCAAACTTCAGGCCCCGTACCGCAGGTCAGCAGGCTTAATCTCAGCCGGCTGGTATCTGCCTGCGCATAGCCAGTTGCGGTTGCTATAACAGCAATTAGGAACAGAAATATCCTCTTAAACATGCAGCAAAATAAGAAAAGGCTGCCTTATCGGGCAGCCTTTTATGTTTTTGTCCATTACCTAACGTTATCTCGCATTCTGAGAACCGCCGTCAAAAACAGCGGCCATATACTCGCGGTTGAGGCGTGCGATGTTCTCCAATGAAATACCTTTAGGGCATTCAGCTTCGCAGGCGCCAATATTTGTACAGCTACCGAAGCCTTCTTTATCCATTTGCTGAATCATATTCACGGCGCGCCCCTTACTTTCAGGCTCGCCCTGTGGCAACATATTCAGGTGAGATACTTTAGCCGAAACGAAGAGCATAGCCGATGCATTGGGGCAAGCCGCAACGCAGGCGCCGCAACCTATACATGCAGCAGCAGCGAAGGCCTCATCAGCATTGTGTTTATCGATAGGGATAGCATTTGCATCAACCGCATTACCAGTGTTTACAGAGATATATCCTCCCGCCTGTATGATACGGTCGAACGACTGGCGGTCTACCACCAGGTCTTTGATAACCGGAAAGGCGTTTGCCCTCCAGGGTTCAACCACGATCGTGTCTCCGTCTTTGTACTCTCGCATGTGCAGTTGGCAGGTAGTTGTGTGGTGCCATGGGCCGTGTGCACGACCATTGATGTACATGCTGCACGTACCACAGATACCCTCCCGACAATCGTGGTCGAAAGCTATCGGTTCTTTACCTTCTGCTATCAGTTGTTCATTCAATACATCGAACATTTCCAGGAACGACATTTCAGAGGAAATGTTTTTTACCTGGTAAGTTTCAAAGCGGCCCTTGTCCTTGTTGTTTTTTTGTTTCCACACCTTTAAGGTGAGATTCATATGATAGTGCTCCATAAAGGAATATCGTTTGCTTTTTTATTTATAAGAACGTTGTGTCGGGTGAACTACTTCGTAATTCAGCTCTTCTTTATGCAGCTCAAACTGGCTATCTGTTTTGTATTCCCAGGCAGATACATAAGTAAACTTTTCATCGTCGCGCATCGCTTCACCGTCTTCTGTCTGCGATTCTTCACGGAAGTGACCACCGCAACTTTCGCCACGATTCAATGCATCAATGCACATCAGCTCACCAAGCTCCAGGAAGTCCGCCACCCGACCGGCCTTGTCTAATTCGGGATTGAACTCATTGATCTCACCCGGTATACGTACGTTGCTCCAGAATTCCTTGCGAAGCGCTTTTATCTCCTCAATTGCTTCTTTAAGGCCTTGTTCGTTGCGAGCCATGCCGCATTTATCCCACATGATCTTACCAAGGCGCTTGTGGAAGCTTTCAACACTTTCTGTGCCTTTGATATTCATCATACGGTCTATTCTATCGCTCACTGATTTTTCAGCCTCGACAAAAGCCGGATGATCAGTTGGTATCGCTTTCGTGCGGATATCGTCAGCGAGGTTGTTACCCAGCGTGTAAGGTATAACGAAATAACCATCAGCCAGGCCTTGCATTAAAGCAGACGCACCAAGCCGGTTGGCCCCGTGATCGCTGAAGTTGGCTTCCCCTAACGCATATAAACCATCAACCGTCGTCTTAAGTTCATAATCTACCCAAAGACCACCCATTGTGTAGTGTACAGCGGGGTATATGCGCATCGGCACTTCGTACGGATTTTCACCGGTTATCTTCTCATACATTTCGAAGAGGTTGCCGTACTTTTCTTTTACTACCTCTTTACCCATGCGCGTAATGGTATCAACGTCAACATTGCTTAATCCCTGTTTACCCACTTCGATCTTGCCGTAACGTTGGATGGCTGAAGCATAATCCAGGTAAACGGCCTGTTTAGATGCGCCAACTCCGTAACCTGCATCACAACGCTCTTTTGCTGCGCGGCTTGCGACATCACGTGGCACAAGGTTACCGAAGGCAGGATATCTCCGCTCCAGGTAATAATCGCGCTCTTCTTCAGGGATTTCACCGGGTTTGCGGTTATCGCCTTGTTTTTTGGGTACCCAGATCCGCCCGTCGTTACGCAGCGACTCGGACATCAATGTCAGTTTCGACTGATGATCGCCACTTACAGGAATACATGTCGGGTGGATCTGTGTAAAGCAAGGGTTTCCGAAATACGCACCTTTTTTATGCGCCTTCCAGGCTGCCGTTACGTTGCATCCCATAGCGTTTGTCGACAAATAGAATACATTGCCATAGCCACCACTGCACAGCAGTACAGCATGACCAAAATGACGCTCTAGTTCACCTGTTACCAGATTACGAACGATAACACCACGTGCTTTGCCATCGATAATAACTACCTCGAGCATCTCATGACGAGAATACTGGGTAACATTACCCAAAGCCACCTGGCGCTCCAGCGCCTGGTAAGCACCGATCAGCAGTTGCTGGCCAGTCTGGCCTGCGGCGTAGAATGTGCGTTGTACTTGTGTACCACCGAAAGAACGGTTACTTAAGAGTCCACCATACTCGCGTGCAAAGGGAACGCCCTGCGCCACGCATTGGTCAATGATGTTGGCGCTTACTTCAGCCAAACGGTAAACATTGCCTTCACGTGCGCGATAGTCACCGCCCTTCACAGTATCGTAAAATAAGCGATAAGTACTATCGCCATCATTCTGGTAGTTCTTAGCAGCGTTGATACCGCCCTGCGCAGCTATCGAGTGCGCGCGGCGGGGGCTATCCTGGAAGCAAAAGGTTTTCACCTTGTACCCCAGCTCACCCAGCGAAGCAGCCGCAGATGCACCGGCAAGACCAGTACCGATCACGATCACCTCGAGCTGGCGTTTATTGGCGGGGTTCACCAGCTTGCAGGTTGATTTATATGTTTTCCATTTCGATTCTAACGGACCGGCAGGAATTTTAGCATTAAGTGTCATATCGGGAGATCGAAATTATTATCGTTAATGAGTTATTCAATCCAGTGCAGGTAAAAAGCAATTGGCATCAGCGCGAATATCAGCGGAACGATGATGGAAAATCCAATGCCTACCCCATTGATCATGCCTTTGTATTTGTTTGTGGTAAGGCCCATTGTCTGGAATGAGCTGTAGAAACCGTGCACCAGATGCCAGGCCAGAGAGAAGCAGCCGAATAAGTACAAAGCAACCATCCAGATCGACTGGAATTCTTCCTTCATCATGTTATACAGGTCAAGCTCGCCTTCACCCATTGCCTGCGACAGGCGGTTGGGTCCCCAGAAATTGTTGACGTGTATGATAAGAAAGAAAAGAATAAGCGTCCCCAGCAGTCCCATCGAACGGCGGTACCAGGGGCTGGTCTGGCTGCCTGCCTTGATCGCATAGCGATTATTTCGCCGTGAGCTATTTTTAACCCAAAGCATTAACCCCTGAACGATGTGTAATATCAAGAATGCAAAAAGACCAATCTCGATTGTGCGAATCACGAAATTGGTCCCCATAAAGTGTGCAGCTTCCGTAAATTTCTCTCCTCCGTCGTTCCAGAAAATCTGCGCATTGATATAACAATGGACTATGAGGAACAGGATCAGGAACAAACCGGTAAGACCCATCTGGAGCTTTTTGCCGATCGAGGTGCTGAAATAATTTTTCCAGGTCATATAACGATTGATAACTTAAAAGTGACCCCGCAAAGATAACTGTCGTGAAACTAAAACACAATCGAAATTTCTGTGTTTAGACATTGATTTCCAACGCCAACTCTGAATTATCCACAATTATTAAGGATAGTAGGTCCTAATGGAGCCTGAGCATTTTATTGTCTACCATCTGGAAGAAGTGTTGCGGTTGATAGGTACGCCAGTTAGGATTATCCAACAGTTTAATATACCTGTCTATGTGAGAATGCTGGAAATCGTATTGGGTTTGTTCAGGCATATTGATGGAAGCTATCCATCCACCCTCGTCTTTGATATCTTCATACCACTCTTCGTAATAGTCGTCCTCGCTACTGTGAAAGTTGAGCACGTTCTCTGTTATAAGAATGAATTTGGTAAGCCCCTTTGCTACCATCTGGTCAATAATATTACGCTTTAGTTGCATAATATCATTTTCTACTGCATCATTCCATTCGCCAAGAAGTTCGATAATGGCATAATTTAATTCATAGTCAGCAAACAGTACTTTCATGTACAATGTGCGGGAACCGAACTCATCCCACTGGGGGTGTATATAATAGTTGTAAACAGTATTGGAAAACTCAAACTCACTATACTCGCGACCGTAGAATGGCGAATTCTCATCTTCCTCCGCAGTGTACAAGTGCCGCCAATTGTAATATGGTTCTATCTCGTGCATTACTAAACCACTCTCAAAAATCTCACCAGCATTGGAAGGTGCTAGTTAATTTTCGCGTCTCCGAATTTTTCCTTCCACGCCATAGCACCGCCGGTTACATTTACTGTGTTGCTAAAACCCATTGTTTCAAGCATCATGCAAGCCTGCATGCTGCGGCTACCGGCTTTGCAATGAACGATCAGTTCTTCGTTCCTGAGATCTTCAATATCCTCTACCTGCATACCCATGATGTTGCCCAGAGGTATCAGTTTTGCGCCGAGGTTATACTCTGCGTATTCAGCAGGCTCGCGCACGTCGATTACATTCAGTTTTTCTCCCGAGTCTACACGTTTTTTCAGTTCTTCTACTGATATCTCTTTCATTATGTTATAGTTTGATCAGTTTCTTTGTCGTGCCTGTCAACCCTTCAATATTCACGCGCATAAAATATACACCGGAATTCAGGGACGATATATCTACGCCTGCTTCGCTCACGACCGCCCCTTGTAGCACCATCCTACCATGTACATCGAAAACGTGGTATTCAGCTATGTCACCCTCAAAGCGTAAGCGCACTGAATTTGACGCTGGGTTCGGGAACAGTTCACATTCCAGGTCCTTGCGTATTATCTCGGTAACAGAACTGGGAATGATCGGACCCACAATCGGCCTTATCATCAAAGCGCCCTGGATATTTGATTTCTCCCATTTTGCAAGCAGGTTGTAGTAAAGGTGATTATCGCCTGCCCTATTAACATCAAGACCGATATATAAGCTGTCGCTACCTGCAAGTGCCGGCTGTATGGTACCGATATAGAATTTCCCCTTCGGTACAGGCACCTTTTGTGCGAATTTGTAGGTGTAAAGATTCTGGTTCAAATATCCCGGATAGAAAAAATCCTCCTGGTACAATATCTTCTCGCCATTGCTGCCCGGGCTAATGCTCTCATAAACTGCAACAGAGAAATATTTGTTTGCCCCTGACGGCACTTGCCGCCCAAAATAGATCGCAATACCCGACAGCGTATCGGGTTCGTTGGTTTCAAATTCTACAGCGATCTTACCGGGCAAAGTGGTGAACAAACTCAGGAAATAACTCTTTTCTGCTGACCAGTCGTCGTAAGCAAAATAGTTATGAAAAAATTGCTGACGGACTATTGTATCATTTTCGTGAGGTTCATTCGGTGGTGATTGCAAATAGAAAGTATCAACGAAATTCATGAATTTGTACTTCTCAATAAAATATGCGGCAGTCGAATAACTCGGGAAAACGATGTGTTGTTGCTGGCCTGCAGGAACATTGGCATTGGCACTTACTCCACTTGATAAAATGGTATTGCTTTCTGTCTCTCTCGCGAAAAAACCATAATTAACATTTTGTCCGCTTTGATAGTTGTTAATAAAGATACTTTCAATCTGGCCTGCACGCTCGCCATTCTGGTTTGCCAGGAATTGGTGGTATGGCATGTACGAATAATCATTCAGCAGGAAGGTAGGATTGTTAATGTAGGCAAGATCATTAACAACGGTATCATTGATGGTCCTGTTCTTGGCTATACGAATGTAGTCCAGGTTCCAGACATCATCGTTGATGTTGATGGACGCTTTATTTACGAAACGAAAATGAAAAGCAACATGAAGAAACTGCGGATCGTTCAGTGGTACCATTACCTGCCGGAATGCATGCAGGTTCGACCCTTCTTTAGACCATACTTTTACCCAGACACTGTCTTTATTGTAAAAATAAAGCGCCAGCGAATCCTGCGCTTCAGGAGCAAAGCCGTTACCCTGAGGTTGATAAAAGAAACTCATATAAATACTGTCATCAGGAGAGTCTAGGCTTAAGTCAAACATTCGCGATGTAAGACTATCGGCATAGCGTACCGCAATGTTTATGTTGGGCTCGTACGGCATGCCCCACTGGTTGAGGGCATCAAACGAAGCCACCCCACGGCTGACCGGTAAAAAGCACATGGTATTATTGATATACACCTGCGACTCAGCCCATTTGTTAGTGTCAGGCGTACTACGATAGGCCGCAAAATCTTCAAAAAAAGGCAATGTTAGGGTTGGTGACGTCACTTTCATCACGGCGCCCCCTTTTTCAGACTTTGTGGTTATATCACCTTGTTTATGGGGGTTATATCCCAAAGGGACAACCATTTCCTGCGCTTTTGCAGAAACTGCCGCTATCAAAACGGCCATCAAAACATATATTACAAAACCAGGTCTCTGCACTTTTTATAGGTTTAATTTTCACTATCAAACGTAGCCGAAGGATTTCTATTATTCTCGAGTTCCTCTGCGGTCGGATCTTGTTTGATAAAAATGTCTACAATGTCACCTTCTTTAATGCGGTTGGGAGCCCCCAGCTCACTCAATGGTTTCGGATTTTGATCGAATACAGTTGCGGCAACCGTATCGACAACCTCCCTCTGCCAAACAGTTGTTACACTAAGGCCTGTGCCATTCAGTATGGCGATCGCTTCGTCGACACTCATGCCAATAACGTCAGGCACATTGAATTCTGTTTGTCCCAGGCCATCGCCAATTATCAGGTCGATCCGGCTTCCCTGGGGAACCATCTGCCCTGGCCTGATCGGCTGGCCCCTAAATAGCTGTTCCAGCACCGCGCCTTTGGCTATGTCAGGTCTGTAAGAGGTATCTCCAAGCGTCAGTTTATGCGTACGCAAAATCATTTCAGCACTACGGAACGAGAGATTGAGCAGGTTAGGCATCGGGGTCTCAGGCGGCGTTGCTTTATTTATTGTAAGAAAAACTGTGCGGCCACGCTTTACCACGGCATTTAATTCGGGTATCTGGGTCAACACAACATATGGTTTCTGTTTGGGATCATATGCAGAGTCTACATCAACATCAAAATCCATTTTTCCCAAAGTTTTCGCCGCGATCTTTACATCGCGTCCCACTACCGCCGGAACCTTTATCTCCCTACCATGTCGCGTGATCAGTCCCAGGCTCGCAAAAAATAAAATATAACACACCACGCATAGCAATATCACTATGAGTAAATTGAACCGGAACGATTTCCGCGTTTTATCGCTTATATTGAACATACTGAACTAAAAATAACGATATGCCGGTTAAAAGGTATTGTTTTTGATACAATCTTCTATCAGCGCACCGTAAAATTCCGTTAAACTCATACCCGATGCACGAACCTGCTGCGGCACAATACTATTCTCGCTCTGGCCCGGCGTGGTGTTTACTTCGAGAAAGAATAATTTGTTTGTGCCCTTCTGAAGAATAAAGTCCATGCGTACAACCCCACGGCAGTTTAGATGGCGGTATATATAAGACGCTTTCGTTTCCAGTTGTTCCCTGATCTGGTCATCGATAGGTGCGGGAGTTATCTCATTGGTAACGCCGGGAGTATACTTGGCCTCATAATCAAAAAACTCGTTTTTGCTGACGATCTCGGTTGGTGGCAATGTATGCAGGTATCCATTTACCCGGTAAACGCCTATGGTTACCTCCCTGCCCTCAATAAACTCTTCAATCAGCACCTCGTTATCTTCCTTAAAAGCCTTCTCTATTGCCGGAAGCAGTTCTTCAACGGATTTTACTTTGCTTACACCCAGGCTTGAACCCATTTCATTCGGCTTTACAAACATCGGCATGCGTATCTGCTCGAGAATATTTCCCACCGAGTAAGGCTCTCCCTTTATCAAATGCACCGAATTAGCAATATTTACGATATTCATGTCTTTCACCACCTTGTTGCAATAACTCTTATTGAAGGTCAGTGCTGACACAATAGAGTTACAGGTTGCATAAGGCATCCTCATCATGTCAAGATAGCCTTGCAACCTACCGTCTTCACCCGGTGTTCCGTGAATGGCAATGAAAACTGCATCAAATATTATTTTCTCACCCTTTAAGGTCAGCGAAAAATCATTCCGGTCAACTTCAGCTTTTTGCAAGTCAGCGCCCTCGTACCACCAGCTCTCCCTGGTCACTATTATCTTGTAAACATTGTACAATTCCGTATCCAGGTTTTTCTCAATTGTACCAGCCGATTGGATGGAGATCACATACTCGCCGGAATAACCGCCTGCCAAAAGGGCAATATTTTTCTTCATTGAATAAGCCAAAAAGTTGTTGCCAAAGGTAATAGAATTGGGTTAAGCAACACAGGCTTTCTGAGAGAACAGCCCGCATGCTTTCATAAACTTGTGTTAACCTGAAGAAATCTGATGAGATACCGGCTTTTCCGCCTCCTTTGTCGCCGGATTTCTTTTACGTACCTTTTTTGTCCCGGAAAAAAAATTGGCCGAAATTGTCCCCGTTTTGCCGGCTTGGTTGTCTTTAGTCAAACAACACAATTATGAAAGAGTTTTTATTGCTGCTGCGCGAAAACCTCGACGCATATGGCACAATGTCTCCGGAGGAAATGCAGAAGGACATAGAGACCCATGTGAAATGGGTAGAAGAGTTGTCGAAAAACGGCCATTTCAAACACGGCAACCCACTCTCGCCAATAGGCAAACATCTTACCGGCAAACAAAAAATGCTGACCGACGGCCCTTTTATAGAAGGAAAAGAAGGTGTTAGCGGGTTCTATTTCCTGCTGGCGAATAGCCTGGAAGACGCCACTGAACTAGCAAAGGGCTGCCCTACCCTTGCCATGGGCGGGACAGTGGAAGTACGCGAAATATTTGATACAGGTAATTAGCATGGCCGGGCAGGTTCACGATCTGGTGTCCTATCTTTTCCGCGAGCAGGCGGGAAAGATAAATGCTGCATTGCTGAACCTGTTTGGTTTTAATAACCTGCAGCTGGTGGAAGATGTGATCCAGGAAACCTTTATTGCGGCCTATCAAAAATGGCCTTATAGTGGTATACCAGATGATCCTGCGGCCTGGCTTATTGTAACAGCAAGAAACAAGGCGGTGAATGAGCTGAAAAGAGGAGCTAAAATAACCTTTTCAGATAACTCAGCTTTTATTGCAAATATTGAACAACATGCCGAACAACAGATCGAACACAGTTTTTCGGAAAAGGAGATCGTAGATAGCCAACTGAAACTCCTTTTTCTTTGCTGTCATCCACAGCTTCGGCCAAAGGCACAGGTGATATTAACATTACAGGTACTCTGCGGTTTTAGTCTCGAAGAAATCGCCAGTGCAATGCTGATGCGAAAAGAAGCCGTGAAGAAAACACTATTGCGCACGAAACAGGAAATAAGGGAAAAGCAACTTTACATTCACACCACTTATACTTTTCTATCCGACACCCGTGCGGAAGCCGTTTTGCAGGTGTTATACCTGATGTTTAACGAAGGCTATAAAACTACAGAGGATAAAGAGCTTGTCAACAAAGACCTTTGCTATGAGGCCATCCGTCTTTGCAAGCTCTTGCTTCGCTTAAAAAGCAAAGAGTCAGATATCAACGCACTGCTTGCACTCATGTTTTTCAATATTGCGCGTTTCCCTGCCAGGTCTGGCGAAAGCGGTGAGATCGTGCTATTACAAGACCAGGACCGTCATAAATGGGATAGGCGGTTCATTGACGAAGCATTCTATTACCTCGAACGTTCGCGCAACACACAAACGCTGACCCGTTATCATCTTGAAGCAGGTATTGCTTCCGCCCACTGCTCGTCAAAAAGCTATGGGGAAACAGACTGGAAGATAATCGTGTACTACTACGACAAGCTAATGGCTTTAAACCCTTCGCCAATCGTATCCATAAACCGCGCGATTGCAATTGCTGAACTTAACGGTGCTGACAAAGGTTTGCAAGAGCTAAACAGCCTCTCTACATACCCGGGGGTTACTGCTTACTACCTCTACCCAGCGGCAAAAGGGGAGCTCTTGCTGCGATTGAAACAATACAGAGAAGCTATTCCTTTATTTCGTTCAGCGTCAGATCTCACGAAGTCAACCTTCAACAAAAATTTGCTTTCTTCACGCATCGAATATTGTATCACAAAATTAAACGATCACGCACATGAGTTACTTCAATAAAGCCTTCATCGACTTCTTCAAAGGTTTGTCAGCCAATAACAGCACCGCATGGTTCGATGAGCACCGCAAGACCTATGAAGCTGAAGTGAAAGAGCCCTTTAAGAAGTTTGTCGACGAAATGATCAAGCGCATTCAGAAACACCAGCCGGAAATTAAGATCGGCCCTTCAGATGCCATCTTCCGCATCAACAAGGACATCCGCTTCTCCAAAGACAAGACACCCTATAACACACATGTATCGGCAAACATATCCAGCCAGGGAAGAAAGTCTAAAGAAGAGCCCGGATTCTATTTCCAGCTTTCGCATGATAAGATCATGATATTTGGAGGCGCATACGTTGTGGAGCCTGCGCCGTTGCAAAAAATACGCAAGGCTATTGCCAAAGATCCAAAAGCTTTCGCCGCCGCGTACAACGACAAAAATTTTAAAGAGAAATTTGGCAAGCTTCAGGGTGAAGCCAATAAAAAAATACCTGAGGAATTTAAAGCAACAGCCGAGAAGGAACCATTGATAGCCAACAAACAATTCTTCTATTCGGCTGAACTAAAGGGCAAAACGATACTTCAGGACGACCTTGCAGATGTCTTAATGGAATATTACAAAGCCGGCAAAAAAATGAACGACTATCTAAAAGCGGCTATGAAATAACTATTTGTTCAGAAATTGCTGAATAAGAAAAGTCAGCACGCCGATGTTGACTTGTTCAATAGGATGATGCGTATCCGGAAGGATGCCCATCTGTGCATTGGGCAAAGACTTATAAACAGCCACTGTTTCCTCAAGAGTGACCATTCTGTCGCGGTCGCCCAGCAGCACCAGGGAGGCTGTAGAAACAGACGTATAGTCATCTGCTTTCAGTGCATTGTCGGCGCCAAGTCCGCGAAGCATTTCAGCGGTTTTTGATAACACCTCCTTCCAGTCGTTAGGAGCATGGCGTTCAGCCAACGCTTTTGCATAGGCGGGCACTTTGGCTTCTATTTTGGATGCATCCAGCATCTGGCCTTCCTTAGCCGCAGTTGGTTCATCCCAATGGAATTTTGTTGCCAGCGTTATAACTTTATTTACCCTCGATGGATAATGTCTCGCAAGGTACATTGCCACATAACCACCCATGCTATAACCGAAAATATTCACCGTCTGCATTTTCTGCTCATCTAACAAAGCCAGCACCTCTTCGGCAAAAGCGGCAATTGAAAATGGCTTATCTGAATAAGCCTTACCGCCATGACCCGAAAAATCGTAAGTGATGACATCGAGGCCTTTCAATTCATTAGCGAGCGGCAGCATTTGACCCGAAGCCCCGATAGCTCCATGAAGAAGTAACAATGGTTGCATGGCGGTGAAGATAATGTCAGGCAGAAACAAAAAAAAGAGCCTCCGCGAAAGGAGGCTCACAATATAAGGGATAAGAGAGAGCTAGTTTGTTGATCAACAACGCCTGCCGTTGATGACACAAAGATGAACCACAAATTGTGTGCAGCAAAATTTCAGAAAGGGTTTAACTGCTCATTTACAACGGGTTAACGAGCAGTTAAGAAATGGCACAATTTTAATTAGGCTATACAAAGCTCGATCCTTATGCTTCCCAGATATTGTTTCGCCCTCGTCGCCCTGGTGTGCGCAGGCTTTATGACCGGCTCCTGTCAGAACAAAGCGCTGAAGAAAACCAGCGATCCCAAATTAGCCGACATCAAACTGCCCGACGGTTTCTCCATCAGCATATTTGCAGATAATGTCGACAATGCCCGCTCACTGGCCTTAGGAGCAAACGGCACCGTCTTTGTTGGTAACCGGCAGAGTGATAAGGTATATGCGCTGGTAGATGAAGGCAATGACGGCAAAGCCGACAATAAATACACCATCGCCCAGGGTTTGAATATGCCCAATGGTGTTGCGTTTTATAACGGTGCGTTATATGTCGCGGAACTGAACAAGATCTGGCGCTTCGATAATATTGAATCTTCTCTTGGTGCCCCGCCCCAACCTGTCTTAATAAGAGACAGTTTTCCCTCTAGCAAACATCACGGCTGGAAATATATAGCCTTTGGTCCTGACGGTAAACTTTACGTACCCGTTGGTGCGCCATGTAATAT
>CAMPKG010000034.1 GCA_946887085.1 uncultured Sphingobacteriales bacterium | reverse complement strand
CGGTACCCACGATAGAACCGGTAAGCACAATTACTTTATTCATCGCCTCGATGTGGCCGATGGTGATATAATCATCAAGGTTGAAAATGCGGCGGCAAAGGATCAGTAACGTCAACACCATCGCGAAACCCGAGAAGATCGCACCCGCAACGAAGTATGGCGGGAAGATGGTAGTGTGCCATCCCGGAATTACCGATGTGGCGAAGTCGAACGATACGATGGTGTGTACCGAAAGTACCAGTGGTGTAGAAAGACCGGCAAGTACCAGCGCCAGGGCTTCCATACGTTGCCAGTTCTTCGCAGTACCGGTCCAGCCGAAAGAAGCCAGGCCATAAAGGCGCTTACGCAATTTTGTTTTAGCACGGTCGCGGATGGTAGCGAAGTCAGGAATAAGGCCCGAGTACCAGAACAAAAGCGAAACGGTGAAATAAGTAGAGATCGCGAAAACGTCCCAAAGAAGTGCCGAGTTGAAGTTAGGCCAAAGAGCACCGCGCGTGTTAGGATAAGGCAGTACGAAGAAACCATCCCAAACACGTCCCATGTGGAAGATGGGGAACTGGCCCGCACACATTACCGCGAAGATCGTCATCGCCTCAGCTGCGCGGTTCACACCCGTACGCCAGCCCTGGCGGAAAAGTAAGAGGATCGCGGAGATCAGCGTACCGGCGTGACCGATACCGATCCACCATACGAAGTTGGTGATGTCCCATCCCCAGCCTACTGTACGGTTGATACCCCAGGTACCGATACCCCAATAAACTTCCCAAACAACAGAGAACACACCGAAGCAAAGCAGGGCGATAGAGAAGAAGAACCCGATGTACCACATGCGGGATGGCTTCTGTTCGATAGGCCTTACTATATCTTCCGTCACCTGGTGATAGTCTTTGGCACCATCAACCAGCGGTTCCCTTACAAACGATTCGTACTTAATATGCATAGCACGTGATTAGTAATACTTTTAAATATTTCAGGGCTTTCGCCTTTTATTCCAATTAAATATGCGCTTTCATCAAGCCATCTGTCGCTTCGTCGCCGGCAACCACTGTCTCCGTGTTACGGATCTTCGACAGGTAGTTAATGTTAGGCAGCGTGTGTATCTGCTCCAGTACATAGAACACCCTTTCTTTCTGGTCGTGGTAGCGCAGCTTAGCTATCTCACTGTTCGGATCGTTCACATCACCAAACTTGATACAATCTGATGCACAAGCTTGCTGGCAAGCGGTCTTCACTTCACCATCTTTCAGCGGGCGGCCTTCTTTCTTAGCCTGGAGCTTGCCATCCTGCAAACGCTGTACGCAGAACGTACATTTTTCCATTACACCACGGCTACGAACAGTCACGTCAGGGTTCAGCACCATGCGTGTCAGGTCGTCGTTGATATCATCGCGTTTGTAATCCTCGTACAGGTTGTCTTCGAAGCAGTCTGCACCGTTCCAGTCCATCCAGTTGAAGTGACGCACTTTATAAGGACAGTTGTTAGCGCAGTATTTGGTACCGATACAACGGTTGTAGGCCATTTGGTTCAGGCCCTCGCTGCTGTGGTTGGTAGCAGATACAGGACAAACGTTCTCGCAAGGCGCGTTATCGCAATGCTGGCAGAGCATCGGCTGGAATACGGTCTGGATGCTATCCGGATCGTCAGGCATACCGCTGAAGTAGCGGTCGATACGCAGCCAGTGCATTTCCTGTGATTTCAGTACGTGTGTCTTACCTACCACAGAGATGTTATTCTCCGCCTGGCAACCTATCACGCAGGCACCGCAACCGGTACAAGCTGTCAGGTCGATAGACATACCCCAGTGGATACCCGGAGATTCAAAGTTTGGATATAGCGTGCCTTCTTTACGGAAGTTCTTATCGAAATCAGATTGGCCTGCAGCTTCAGGGCCCCTGCGGTTTGCTATCGGAGCTAAGCCCAACGCGTTATCGTGGCCGCCACCGTGAACGGTCTCCGTTTCGCCGTGGCCTTCACCATGTCCGTCAGCAGAATGCGTGTAATGACCCAGCTCCTTGTGGCGTTCATTAGTGAGGTGGTTAGGATCCTTACTGAATTCATCCAGCGTGTATTCGTGGATGATAGCGCGGCCTTCGTAGCTATGGTGCGTTTGCGTGATAGCCACTTCAAACGTTTCAGCCGTTTTTTCCACTTCAGCTGCAGCGTTGTAGTCGAAGGTCTGGCCGTTGAAGCTTACCATCGGGTAAACGTTCTTACCGGTACCACCGGCAGCGCGGCCAACTTTCGCATCGCGGCCGTAACCTACAGCTATCGCGATCACATCGTTATGCATACCGGGAACCACTACCATAGGCAGTGCTATTTCCTGGCCATTTGCCTTTACTTTCAGTACGCGTTTTTCGGTCACTACCTCGGTAATGCTGGTCAACTCCTCGTCCATTGCCTTAGCACGTGCCGGCGATACGCAAACGTAGTTGTCCCAGGTAGCTTTGGTTATCGGATCGGGCATTTCCTGCAGCCATGGGTTGTTACTCCATGCGCCGCCGGCACCGATAGCTATTGTTTCATAGATCAGCAGTTCGGTCTTGCCTGCACCTTTCTTAGCGCCGATGGCGCTGATAGCTGAATTCACATCACCTGCGAAGCCGCCGCCGCCCATGGCCATTTCACCGGCCGGCTCAACAACACCATCCTGCAGGGCTTTGTCAAAATTGGCCTGACCGCCAAGTTTGCCCATCCAGTATTGTTTCCAGTAGTCGCCGTAAGTGCCGGTAGAACCTGCCCATACGAGGAGGCTATCCTGGAACGCCCTTGTTTTGAACAAAGGAGCGATACCGGGCTGCATCAGGCTGTAGTAGCCTGTTTTAGGCTCTGCATCACCCCAGCTTTCCAGGAAGTGATGGTCAGGAACCACGTATTTACATTTCTGAGCAGTTTCGTCCATGCGGTCGGCAAACGATATCGTTACCGGAACCTTGGCAAGGCCTTCTGCAAATTTCTTAGCGTTGTAATAGTCGTAAACAGGGTTTACGCCGTGTAGCAGCACTGCGCCAACCTGGCCCGCTGCCATTGCTTCTGTCAACGCCACCATATCAGCATCAATACCAGCGCGGTAGTTGCTGTTCACTGCCCAGTTGATGGTAGTGCCGTTAGCGCCTATAGCACCGTTGATGGCGTTTACTACAGTCTGGATATGTACATCGTTGCTGCCGCAAACTACAAGGCCGTTGCCTTTTTTCAGGTCGGCTGCCGCTTTAGAGACGAGTGTGTTCAGGTTTTTGCTGGGCAATGCAGGGCTTGCGCCGGTTGTAACTGCATTGTACAGCGCCACTGCTACCGCACCCATCTCAGAAGGTTTGCAGGTAGCACGCAGGTCGGCGCTTGCACCGGTAGTAGTGTGGTTAGCCTCTACCTGGTAGTGTTTGGACATGCGGGCATTGGCTGCGCTCACGCGGCGGCCGATACCGTATTGCTTGGAGAATTCTATAGGAGCAAGCCATGTACCGAGGAAATCAGCGCCCAGGCCTACGATGGTTTGTGCTTTATCGAAGTGGTAAGAAGGCAGGGCACGTTTACCGTAGTTTGCCTCATTGGCCAGCAGCATACCCGAGTAAGAAACCGCATCGTAAGTGATGTGTTTCATGTTGGGGTATTTAGCTATGAACTGGCTGATAACATCTTTGGTAGTAGGACTAAGGATGGTAGAAGTAACGAGGTAACCTTGTCCGCTACCTAAACCTTCCATAATGCGGCGGTCGATAGCTTCGAAAGTTGCTTCTTTGCCATCAGCATGCGGCTGGCGGAGGCGGGCTTTATCGTACAGGTTCAGCACTGCAGCTTGCACACGCGCAGAAGTTGCCCCTCTTGTTACAGAAGAAAGCTCGTTACCCTCGAGTTTGATAGGACGGCCATCGCGTGTTTTGATAACAATGGCACAATAGTCGCCGCCATCTACATAAGTAGAAGCGTAGTAATTAGGGACACCGGGAACGATATCCTCAGGCTTGATAGCATAAGGAATGGCCTTGCGCACGGGCATTTCGCAGCTCGCAGCAAGGGTTGCAGCCACGGTGCTGAAACCTAAGTATTTCAAAAAGTCGCGGCGGGGTGTAGTCGCGTCCAGGAGTTTTCCGCCAAGGTCAAATGGCAGATCTTCCTTGAACTCGTTCTCAACCACGTCTTTGTGAGCGGCACTGTCGTGCAGTTCTTCAAGCCCCTTCCAATATTGTTTTTGACTCATACGGTTCGATTCGGTATAAAAATGCGTTTCCGAATAATTTTTAATTGTTGTCGTTTCCAGTGGCGAAGGGCACTACAATTAGTAGTGACACTTCTGGCATTCCAATCCGCCTATGTCCTCCACCGTTACACCGTCACGTTTCCCAGACTTGATCTCCTGATGATATTTCTCGTAAATGCTATAGTAGTTATTGTCGGCAAACTGCACCTGTGTCTGACGGTGGCAGTTGATACACCAGCCCATCGACAGTGGCGCGAACTGGTAAACCTCATCCATGGTCTCGATATTGCCGTGGCAACGCTGGCAGGCGATCTTGCCTACTGCTACGTGCTGAGAGTGGTTGAAGTACACGTGGTCGGGCAGGTTATGGATCTTCACCCATTGAACCGGGGTGGCTTTGATATTGCCTTTAGCATCGCGGATGTAATCCTTTTTAACGGGATCCCAGCCAGCGTATTTGTAAAGTTTCTGGATCTCTGCGGTTCCGTCGACTTTCTTACCCTCTGCAGTTATCAGCTCTTCTTCTCCTGTGTACTCGTTGATCTGCTTATGACAGTTCATACACATATTGGTAGAAGGTATCATCGCATGTCGGCTCTTTTCAGCGCCTGCGTGGCAATAAAGACAGTTGATCTGGTTAACACCTGCGTGTACTTTGTGGGAATAGAATATCGGTTGCTCAGGCTGGTAGTTCTGCTGGCGGCCCATTTCCACGGCGCCGTTCACTATCCAGTAACCGGCAACAATGAACAGGATAACAACACCCATGGCGATGAACACCTTATTGCGGTACAGCGGAATTTCTTCGCTGCTCGAAACACCTTCTTTTTGCTCTGCGACCTTACGCAGGCCGCTGTTAACACGCCACAGGATAATAGCCAGCGCCAATAACAAAAGTGTAATAACTATGTACAGCCAGCTGTTTTCGCCTTGTGCGCTGTCAGTTGCAGTTGCACCGCCAGCAGCAGGAGCTGTGCTCTTCGGTTCAACAGAGTTTACATAAGTAAAGATCGCGTCGATCTCCTCATTTGTCAGGGTTGGGAACGGGGTCATGGCAGTCTTGCCCCATTTGTTGTAGACCTCTACGGCGTACTTGTCGCCTTTCTGGATCATTGCACCGGAATTGTGTACCCAATCATACAACCACTCCTTGCTCGGAACGCGTGCATCAGCACCTTTCAGTGCAGGACCTGTGGCATCCTTCAGTGGGTTGTGACAGCTGGCGCAGTTTGACTGGAATAAAGCTTTACCATCCGGGGCGGCAAAAGTAGAAAGGCTGAATGCGAACAGGGCAATTACGGTCGTAACTATGCTCTGGGCGATTCTCCGGAACACATGCTTATTTGATTCTGACACAGGAATAAATTTGAAAATTAACGTTCCTTTTTGACAAAGCGTGGGCAAAACTACAACACAAAGTCGAAAGTTTATACACATTTGTTAAAAAATGTTTTTCAATACTGGCGCGGGTTTCAGCGGATATTTTGAATGTGACAATTTATAAAAGTCATCTTTTTGTCACACGGATTTCTCCTAGGGAAACGGTTCAACTTTAACAATTTTATGCAGAAAAATCGTAACACTTAAATCGCTATATGGAACCCGTGCGGCCTCCATCAACGGGAATGCTTGTGCCGTTAATATAACCTGCTGCAGGTGAAGCCAAAAACGCAATGAGCGAGGCTATCTCCTCCGGCTGTCCGAACCGGCGGGCAGGTATCTCTTCCAGCATCTCTTTCTCCACCTCTTCCCTTTCAGCTCCCGTTTTCGATGATTTGTTATTAATAATGGCATCGAGCCTGCCGGTAGCGGTAGCGCCCGGCAATACATTGTTCACCGTAATGCCGAAAGGCGCCAGCTCATTGGCCATGGTCTTAGCCCAGGATGCTACCGCCCCGCGAATGGTATTGGAAACCCCCAATCCTTTCAGCGGTATTTTCACCGATGTGGAGATCACATTGATGATCCGGCCATAACCGGCTTTTTTCATGCTGTCCATTACCGTTGTTGCCAGTAAATGGTTGCAAACCAGGTGCTGATTGAATGCCTGCAGGAAAGCCTCGGGTTTTGCGTCGACGATCGCGCCTGCCGCCGGACCTCCGCTATTGTTTACAAGGATATGAACCGTAGTGTCCGCCACTAGCTTTTCAGCCTGTTGCTGCACTTCTTCGGGTTTCTGGAAATCAGCTACCAGGTAGCGGTGCTGCTGGCCTTGCGATGCATCCAGCTCTGCCACAGCTTTTTGGAGGGCCTGCTCGTTGCGCGCGATCAGTACGCAGTTAGCCCCCAGTGAAGCAAGCGCCTGCGCCGAGGCAAAACCTATGCCTTGCGTGCTGCCGGCCACCAATGCAGTTTTACCCTGCAGGTTCATTGATAGCATGAGATTAATTTGGCAGCGAATTTAGTAATAACTGGCTTAGTTCCCTTGCTAAGCCAGTTTATACTTTACGGATACCAGGCCAGTGTCATAAGTCTTGCTTTCGATGAGCTCCAGCGTTACGCGGTTTTCAATGCCGCTGAACAGCGGTTTGCCCTGCCCTAAAAGAATGGGATGTATCGATAACCAAAGCTCATCCACCAGACCTTCGCTCATCAGAGACGAAGTAAGAGAAGCGCCGCCAAACAGCCAGATATCCCTACCGGGTTGCGACCGTATCTCCCTGACTTTTGCCGCCACATCACCTGAAACGAGCTCCGCGCCTTCTTTCACTTCTTTCAGTGTGTTTGAAAACACGTATTCTTTCATCTTCGGCATCCAGCTGGCGTCTGTATTTTCCATGCCCTGCATCATTTCATAGCTTTTGCGCCCTATAAATACAGCATCTACCCGTTTGAAGAAATCGGACATGCCATAGTCCTGGTCTGTAAAACACCAGTCGTATTCTCCGTTGGGGCCTTCGATAAATCCGTCGAGGGTCACGGCCAGGCCGAGAATGATCTTTCTCATAAGTTACTTTTTTATGCAAAGATGAAAGCGATAAAACTGCGGGAATTGTAAAAAGCGGACATCAGCAATAAACAATGTCCGGGCACTCGAGAAGCTCACCCGGTGTCATCCCCGAAAATTCTTTGTAGTCGTGTATAAAATGGGCCTGGTCGTAATAGCCGCTTTCGTAAGCGATCTTTGTAAGACTGAGTGCCGGATATTTTTTCAGTTGCTTCAAAGAATGGATAAACCTGTTCACCCTTGCGAACTCCTTAGGCGCCATGACGATATGATCGTTGAAACGTCTGCTCAATTGCCTGCGGCTTAATCCCACTCCATCAGCCAGTTGCTGTGCGTTGAGTGAGCCCCTGTGAAGGTTAAGTTGCCAGAGGCAGTGTGTAACTGTCTCATCGCGACAATAATTTTCATGAAGCTTTACCAATAAATGCTGCTGCAGGATGAGCGCGTGGGCTTCATTATCCTTTGCCGACGAAAGTTTTTCTTCTAACTCATTCGCGTCTTTCCACACTTCGTGCAGCTCAATGGCAAGCCCGTTAAAGTTCTTCAGCGGCGTAGTGAAGAAATGCCGTGCAGCGCCGGGATGAAAACAAACCGCTATGCATCCTGATCCCGCTTCCATTTGAGAATCCATGAACGAATTCATGCGGGATGTCACCAGGCTCCTGGATAGATGTTTGCCATTTACCGTTGCCAGCGGCGATGATACATACCTGATGAAAATTTCGATGCAGGTATCCGGCAACACGCGCATACCGGGAACTCCGGCGGCTGCTATTTCCATAATGCATATCTCCTTGACATAAGGAGTTAAAGCCGCATCAACAGGAAACGTCCGTATCACCATGGCCAGAAAAATTTCTATGAAATTATCACATAACAGGGAAACAGGAAGAAAATCCGTCCAGGGAACCAAAGCCGGGATCTGTATTCCGGATGCAACCACACAACCGGCCGCTTAAAGGATCGAAAAAATTACGTAAATTTGTGGTAGTTAATCAACCTCGCAAGTAGGTGTTTAACCAAGCTCTTTGACATATATAAATCCGCAATTTCAAACCGTGAAACCTGGAGAGGGGATGCGAAACCGTCATGCCGATGGAAATGTTAGAAATAGAAAACCCCTGTTTTTCTTCAACAATTACTAACAATTTTTTTCGCCGAAATGCCTGAAAATACTGAATTATGCATTTTTTGCGTTATGCGAAACTGAAAACCGGAACTAACAATTGCCAGCGGCATAGACGGCAATATCATCATTTTTTTTGTGCTAATCGCTTCCGAAAGAAAACAACAGTTCCAGATAACCAAAGCCACTCAATCGCCTAAATCCCGAACTTCGTAACCTATGTTCAGTATAGAACGTCCATACCAACCCGCCGGCGACCAGCCCGAAGCTATAGCCGAACTGGTAAAAGGAATTAACGAAGGAGAACAATTTCAGACGCTGCTGGGTGTAACAGGGTCGGGTAAGACATTTACCGTGGCCAATGTGATACAGGAAGTGAACAAGCCCACGCTGGTACTTACCCATAATAAGACGCTGGTAGCCCAGCTCTATGGCGAGTTCCGGCAGTTCTTCCCTAATAATGCGGTAGAGTATTTTGTGTCGTATTACGATTACTATCAACCTGAGGCATACATACCTACCTCAGACACCTACATCGAAAAAGACCTGTCGATAAACGAAGAGCTGGAAAAGTTGCGGCTGCGTGCTACCAGCAACTTGTTGAGTGGAAGGAGGGATATCATTGTAGTTGCATCCGTATCGTGCATCTATGGTATCGGTAACCCCACGGAGTATGAGAACAGCATTATCCGTTTTCAGCGCGGAGAAGACATCGGCCGCAATGCTTTCCTGCACAACCTGGTGAGCGCCCTATACCACCGCAGCCAGGGAGAATTTACGCGGGGTACTTTCCGCGTGCAGGGCGACACAGTGGATATCAACCTGCCTTATGTTGATTATGGCTACCGCATCACTTTCTTCGGCGATGAGGTAGAGGAAATAGAAAGTTTTGAAACCGACACGGGCAAGCGCATCGCCCCTATGGAACATGCCGCCATCTTCCCGGCCAATCTTTACCTGGCACCGAAAAACCTGATGTCGCAGATCATTTACGAGATACAGGATGAGCTGGCGAGGCAGGTAGATTATTTCAAAGAGATCAACAAGCCGCTGGAGGCGCAACGCATCAAGGAGCGCGTGAACTACGACCTGGAGATGATACAGGAGCTGGGTTTCTGTCCCGGCATCGAAAACTATTCACGTTTCCTTGATCGTCGAAAACCCGGTACGCGCCCATTCTGCCTGCTGGATTATTTTCCAAAAGACTTTCTGCTGGTAATAGATGAGAGCCATGTGACCATTCCGCAGGTAAGCGGCATGTACGGTGGTGACAGGAGCAGGAAACTGAATCTTGTTGACTTCGGTTTCCGTTTACCATCAGCGCTGGATAACCGTCCCCTGAATTTCCATGAGTTTGAGAACCTGCTGAACCAGGTGGTGTTTGTAAGCGCCACTCCCGGCAGGTATGAACTGGAACAAAGTGGCGGGGTGTTCGTAGAACAGATCGTGAGGCCGACAGGTTTGTTAGATCCGCCGATAGAGATACGTCCCAGCATCAACCAGATAGACGACCTGTTGGACGAGATAGACAAACGTGTGAAGAAGAACCATCGCATACTGGTAACTACGCTCACCAAACGCATGGCGGAAGAACTGGATAAATACCTCAAGCGCATCAACATACGCAGCAAGTACATACACAGCGAGGTGGATACACTGGAGCGCGTGGAAATACTACGCGATCTGCGTTTAGGTAATATCGATGTGCTGGTGGGTGTAAATCTTTTGCGTGAAGGCCTTGACCTGCCCGAGGTTTCGCTGATGGCCATATTGGATGCGGATAAAGAAGGATTCCTTCGTGATGAACGTTCGCTGACACAGATGGCCGGGCGTGCGGCACGTAATGTGGAAGGTCTGGTTATTTTCTATGCAGATAAGATGACGGAAAGCATGCAGAAGACTATAGATGAAACTGACCGACGCCGCGAGAAACAAGTGAAGTATAACCTGGAGCATGGTATTACACCAAAAACAATATTGAAGTCTACAGAAGAGATATTCAAGCAAACCTCTGTACTCGACATCAAAGGCTATGATGAAGAAAGCAGGCTGGCAGTGCATGCGGAATTAAGCCGCGCAGCGGAAGACGATGTGGAGTACCGCACGGCCGCACAACTCGACAAGCTGATAGCGCAAACGCGTAAAGGCATGGAGAAGGCTGCCAAAGACCTCGACTTTATGGAAGCAGCGAGATTAAGGGATAAGCTGTTTCAGTTGCAGGCTGAGAAGGAGAAGATGAAGTAGTTAAGTAATACTCCTGAAAACAGTGTATCGTAGCAACAGCTCCAACAACAAACAGATGCCGGCAAGAAAGGCAAACGGAAAAAACAGTTCTGCATACTGTTTGTAAGTACTGATATCGATACGGGTCTTTTCCAGCTTGTTGATCTCCGTATAAATAGCCGCCAGCGACCGGTTATCAGTAGCGCGGAAATATTTGCCTCCTGTTTCTTTGGCTATACGTTGCAGCAAGGCTTCGTCTATCTGCACGGCTATCATTTCCTGGTCGATACCGTAAGATTGCTGTGTACCCCGGGGGGCAACGCGAGTGCCCACACCTATGGTGTATACCCGCACATTGTAGGCTTTGGCTATCTCAAGGGCTTTAACCGGATCGATATGGCCCGCGTTGTTCACACCATCAGTAAGCAAAACCAGCACACGGCTTTTGCCCGGTGTCGCACGTAGCCTGTCGACGCCGGTTGCCAGGCCCATACCAATGGCAGTGCCGTCAACGAGCATACCGCTTTTGATATTGGCGATTTGTTCCTGTACAACGTGATGGTCAATAGTAATGGGGCAAAGCGTAAAGCTTTCGCCGGAGAAGATGACCAGGCCTATGCGGTCGGTAGGGCGTTGCTCTACAAAGTCGAGCGCTACCTGTTTAGCTGCTTCTATGCGGTTGGGTTGCAGGTCCTCAGCCAGCATACTGCCTGATACGTCAATAGACAAAACAATATCTATACCCTCGCTATCAATGAATTCGTTGACACTGGTTGACTGTGGGCGTGCCAGTGCGATAACCAAAGCAGCGAGTGCTGTCATGCGCAAAACGGTGAGTACCGGGCGAAACTTTACCCTCCACGAACGACTTACCTGTTTGATAGCCGTAAGTGTGGTGAGCCTGATAGCCGGCTGTTGTGAAATACTGCGCCTACGCCGCCACCATAGTAGAAACGGTATGAGCAACAACAGTACCAGGAGGTAAGGATGCGCAAAGCTGATATTTCCTACATAAGGCAGTGTCATCATTGCTTTGGCTGCTCCGGCTGTTTGGTGTCGTTCACAAATTGTACTGACTGTTCCATGGCCAGCATATGCTCTTCTTCTGCCGGCTGCGCTTTGGCAAATTTCACAAGGTCGGCTTTACGTAACAGTGCTGCGAGGGCATTGGTATACGGCCGTAATTCAGGGTGATCCTTGATGCTATCGAGCAATTCATCCGTTGTCAGCTCCATTGTCGGTGTATTGAAGCGTGCTTCTATATAACTACGAAGGATGTCTGTAAGCCCGATATAGTATTGTTTCACTTTACCGCTTTGCCAAAGTTGTTTTTGCTCCAGTGTACTCAGCATACGTAAAGCCTGCATATGCAGCGGCTCAACAGGAGGCGAAGGGGGCGGCGGTTTAGGTTTGGTCTTGCGGTTTTTGAGATAGATGATAAGAACAATGACCAACACCAATAGCGCAATAGCGGCAATGATCAGCCAGAGGTAATCGCGCCAGGTGGTTTCGATGGGAATGATATCTTTAATATCACGGAAGGGTTTGGTGGTGTCTACTGCAACCGTCTGCACCAATACAGGCAGGGCATCGGTCTGCAAAGAGTATGCAGTGCCGCTATTAGGCACAACCGGGAACACAAAAGAAGGAATAACGTACACACCTGAGTCGAAGCCTGTGATCAAAAGGGTTTGTCTGTATATGGTAACATCACCCTGTGTGCCGGTATCGATCTTGCCGCGCTCTATAACTTCCAGGTTGTTAAATGTGTCAGGTATGCTCGCCCACTGCAGTCGGCTCTTTCCGGCATCATGCTTTGCTTCTATCGTATAGCTCAGCTGATCGCCCACCAGAATTTTACTTTGGATTACCGAAACTTTGACGGAAGCATCACCTTGCGCAAACGTGTTAGCCAGCAAAAAAAATGCTGCCAGCGTCAATATCAGTCTATGGCTAATTGCGTTCATTCAAAAATTATCGGCCCTTAAAAAAGACCTGTAGTGCTTTTACATAATCTTCATCGGTCCGGATGCTCATCAACATCGCGCCGCTCTTACGAAACATCTGCTGACAATTATTCCGGTGCTGTTCAAACTGGCCGGTGTACCAGTATTTCATATGTGCGTCAGCTGTGTCTACCATTACCAGTTGCCCGGTTTCAGCATCCACCACCTGTACCAACCCGGCAGCAGGCAGTTCCCGGTCGTATTTATCGTATACCTGTATGCCAACGAGATCGTGTTTACGGGCAGTAAGTTGCAGTGCATTATTATATGGTTCACTAATAAAATCGCTGAGCAAAAAAGTTATCGTACGCTTCTTCTGAATATGATTGAGATAATCTAATGCGTTTTGAATATTTGTTCCGCCGGTAGGTTCCACTTCTAAAGCTACTAACTCACGTATGATGCGAAGTATATGGCTGCGCCCTTTCTTTGGAGGAATGAATTTTCCCACTTTATCGCTGAAGAAAATCACGCCCACTTTGTCGTTATTAGTTACTGCTGAAAAGGCGATCACCGCGCAGATCTCAGTAATCAGCTCACGCTTCGACCTTTGGTGCGCACCGAATAATGAACTGCCACTAATGTCTACCAGCAGCATCACGGTCAGCTCCCGTTCTTCTTCAAATACTTTTACAAAAGGGTGTGAGAAACGGGCAGTTACATTCCAATCGATGAATTTCACATCATCGCCGGGCGTGTATTCCCTCACTTCGCTGAACGACATACCCCGTCCTTTAAAAGCAGAATGGTACTCGCCCGCAAAAATGTGGTTGCTAAGCCCTTTCGTCTTTATCTCGATACGCCTGACCCGTTTAAGTATTTCGGCAGTAGTCAGCATGAAGCAACTGCAATGTAGCAGCCAAAATGTAAAAATGCTCTTAAATGTTCACTACATTTTTCTCAACAACGCTTTTCAGCACGGCCGTCATTTTCGCGCCGCGCTCCTTCGCCTGCTCTTCGCTCCATAACAGGCTGATGGGTGTAGAAATACAACGGCTGATGATGGCATCGCTGGCGGGGAATGCGAGGTTGCTGTAGTGCATTGCTTGTTTGCGCTGCTCTTCAGGCAGACGGTTCATGAAAGCACCATTTTGCAGGTGTTGCCATTTGCGTATGTAGTGCCAGTTATTATCATACCAGTACATGCCTCCAAGCCCTTCGGCCTGCAGAGCCGTCGCTGCAGTCCTTGCCATATCTTCAGTAGGAAGGAAGAAGGAAAGGAATGACCCCGTATCGCCCGAAGGATCTGGTATCACACGGAAAGTTAGACCGGGAACACCCTGGACCGCTTCGCGAAGTAGCCGGTTATTGCGTTTTTGTATCTCGAGAAATTTATCCAGCTTTTTTATCTGAGCCAGGCCTACCGCCGCATGCAGCTCAGATATCCGGTAATTATACCCGAGATATTGATGCAGGTCTGCGCCACGGTCTTTCCCGAGGTGGTCGTGGCCGTGGTCGCTGAACTGGTCTGCCTTCTGGTAGACTTCATGCGAATTGGTCAGTATAGCGCCGCCTTCGGCACAGGTAATGATCTTCACGAAATCGAAGGAGAACGTACCTGCCTGCCCAATAGAACCTACATAGCGGCCTTTATACTTCGCACCTATTGCCTGGCAGGCATCTTCCAGTAATATTAGATTGTGTTTATCACATATAGCTTTCAGTTCGTCCAGCTGGGCCATGCTGCCGCACATATGTACCGGCATGACAGCCTTAGTCCTCGGTGTAATAGCTTCTTCGACCGCTTTGGGATCAAGCGTAAGTGTTTCGTCGATATCCACCAGCACAGGTATAGCACCTACGGATATCACCGCTTCGAAACTGGCTACAAAAGTGAAAGTCGGCATGATGATCTCGTCGCCAGCACCAATACCCAAAGCAGCCATCGCGATGGTGAGCGCAGCGGTACCGCTGCTCACCAGCTGTGCATGAGGCGTACCGAAGGTCTTGCGTATCTCCTCCTCCAGTTCTTTTGCTTTCCATATACCGTTGCGCTGGGCGTCAAAACCATAGCGCATAAGAATACCTGTTTCAAGAACATCATTTACTTCTTTGCGCTCTTCCGCGCCAAATAATTCAAAGCCTGGCATCTGATCCGAATTTTGAATAGCAAATGTAGTTAGTTATTGCCTTTATATCGCGGCTATCAGCGCTTAAAATTTTTCGAAAATCTAAATGTGACTATTCTACACCAAAGCTCTTAGATTTGAGCAAAATTTATCATAATGACTATGAAAAGGTTATTACCGTTAACTGCATTTGCAGCATTACTGTTAAGTTCCTGCCAAAACAGCGAGACCACCGACGAAACATCCACTACCGATACCGTAACCGCACAGGCAGCTGCACAGCCTATAGAACTTACCGATGTTAGCCCTTCACCCGATTTTTCAGGCGCACAATTGACCATCGGCAATGTAACGGCGGCTGCGCCGCAAGGCGATTCGGTAAAACTGACCTTCAATTTCAACGTGAAGAACTACGAGCTGAAAAGCCAGACAGCAGATGCAGGCGGCAAGCTGTGCAACAACTCAGCCCAGGGCCAGCATATACATTTCATCATGGACAACCAACCATATGTTGCCCTTTACGAACCTAAGCACGAAACCACGGTGCAGAAAAACTCTGAGCACCATTTGCTGGTATTCCTGTCGCGCTCTTACCATGAATCCCTCAAGAGCAAAGGCGCAGCAGCTGTCTATCATTTCAAAGTAGATTCAGCCGGTAAGCTGCAAAAGCTGGATGCACCAACCACCCCGATGGTTTTCTACAGCCGCCCGAAAGGCGATTATCTTGGAAGAGATGTAGAGAATGTGCTGCTCGACTTTTATGTGATGAACACCACGCTTTCGCAAGGCGGACACAATGTAAAAGTACATGTGACCGGCAATGGCGTGGACACAACGTTCACCATCACAGAATGGAAATCTAAATTCCTCCGCAAGCTGCCCATGGGCAAACAAAGCATTACACTGACGCTGGTTGATAAAGATGGTAACCGCGTTGAAGGCCCGCAAACCGAGGTTACCCGGGAGTTCAACCTGTCGCAGGATGAACCGATGGCTAAATAAAAAATGAT
>CAMPKG010000033.1 GCA_946887085.1 uncultured Sphingobacteriales bacterium | reverse complement strand
GTTTTACTTTGGAGTTGAAAATTCCGATCAGTTCCCCCTGCTCATTGATCAGGTATTTCTGGAAGTTCCATTTCACAGAGCTGTTATCGAAGCCGTTGTATTCTTTCTTTGTTAGCCAGAGGTAAAGTGGTGAAGTGTCGTCGCCCTTTACAGATATCTTTGCTGCCATTGGGAAGCTAACGCCGTAATTTTTTTTGCAGAAGCTGGCTATTTCCGCATTGCTGCCTGGTTCTTGTTTGCCGAAATCGTTTGTAGGAAAGCCGACGATCACCAGCTTGTCTTTGTATTGTTCATGCAGTTTCTGCAAGCCTTCATATTGAGGTGTATAACCGCACTCAGAAGCAGTATTCACTATCAGTATTTTCTTGCCCTTGAATTTCGAGAAATCAATGGTGCCGCCTTCTAAAGCCTCGAGATTGAACTCGTAAATGCTTTTCGGCACTATCCCGTCTTCTTCGGCAGGCGAGGGGATAAAGAACAATAACTTCAGAAATAGGAATATGCTCAACATCATAACCTGGTTGTAATTCGTTAAATTCAGTACAAACCTACCACATATTCAAGAACAAAATCCGTAAAACAACCTTGAAATATTATTTTTGAGCCCGATGAAGATCAGCCAGCTACGGATTTTATTATATATAGCCTTGGTTTTTACTGTTTCCGGTTGCGCCAATATAGTACCACCCAGTGGTGGCAAGAAAGATGTGACACCGCCTAAGCTGGTTTCGATATCGCCGGCCGACTCTTTGCTCAATACAAGGGTTACTAAGATCGATCTGCGTTTCAATGAATTCCTCAATCTCAACAATGCCCTGTCGGAAGTGCAGGTATCCCCTTTATTGCGCATGCCCATAAGCGTCGTAAATATCGGCCGCCGCGTAACAGTCAGCATACCGGACTCATTGCTCCGCGATAGTACGACCTACCGGGTTTCATTTGGCCGGGCCATCGGCGATCTTCACGAGAACAACATTTTCGCCAACTACGTTTACACCTTCAGTACCACAAGCTATTTCGATTCGCTGAAACTTGGCGGACGTGTTTTCAATGCCTCCACGGGTTTGCCCGATACCGGTACTAAGGTTCTGTTGTATAGCTCAGGCGTTTCTGACAGTGCCGTTGTGCGCGAAAGACCCGAGTACGTCGCCACAACCAACGGCCCCGGCAACTTTGTACTGGCCGGCCTACCTCACCGCTCATTCCGCATCTATGCGCTGAAGGATAAGAATAATAACCTGATCTACGATGGAGGCGAAGAACAGATAGCCTTTATAGACAGTATCGTGGTGCCGGTAGACAGCTTTGCAGATCCAATAGTACTTAGACTGTTCAGTGAGCCGGTTTTAGATACCGCTACTATAGATACTTCTGCAACGCTTGGAAAACGCATTTCAGCTGCACGCTCGCGTAACAACCAGGAGGGCTTTTTTTACAGCGTCGCTGTCGATACTTCCGATCGCCGCAAACGGACAGTAGACATTACAAAGCCGGTATTCATTACTTTCAACAAGCCGGTAGACAGCTTTAACGTCAGCCGTATATTCCTTACTTATGACAGCTCTGACATCGATATTGAAACGGAGTTTACGGTAGATTTTGATACTGTGCATGAAGAGGTATTGCTCTTGAATTCGGCCTGGAAGGAAAACACCTTATATACGTTGAGGCTGCTGAAGGGCTTTGCGAAAGATACAGCAATGACCGACGCTATGCCCTCGAAATTCGTCTTCCGAACAAAGAGCGATGATGATTATGGAAAGCTGAATATTCACCTTCCGGCAAAATACGATAGCACCTTGTACATCCTGATGGTGCAGACCGGTAATGATACAGTATACAACAAGCCGGTGACGGACACGATGGTGAAGCTAACCCGCCTGCAGCCGGGGAACTATAGCCTGCGCATCATTGTTGACAGGAACGGCAATGGCGTTTGGGATACGGGCGACCTGTTTGCCAAACTTCAGCCAGAGCTGGTGATACCTTATCAAACAATTATTAACTTGAAACCCGGTTGGGAAAATACCATTGACTTCGAGCCCGTACCTAAGACTGACAAGAACTCCACCAACCGCAATTCCCCCGGAAAGCGTGATAGCTCCCGACGGTGACGAACATATATTTATCGCTTGCAACAATCTTATATGAAAAAGCTATTCATTCCGCTGATGCTGCTATCACTAAGCGGCACGGCACAAGACCGGATGACACCGGAAACGCTTTGGAGCCTCAAACGTGTCAGCGCCGATGGCGTTAGTGCCGACGGGTCGACGCTTTATTATTCTACCCGGCAAACCGACTGGAAAACCGAAAAGAGCACGACAAAGCGCTACGAGTACGATCTTAACAGCAATAAGTATAAGGAGTGGAATATCGAGGGCAAGTCAGTCTTCCAGCGCGACGATGAAGTATGGTATGCCACTGCCGATAATGCTGTCTTCCGTAGTACCAATAAGGGGTTGCAATGGAAACAGGTGTATAAAGGGCTCGAGAATGCAGATAACATCCGCATCTCTCCTGACGGCCGCTATGTTGCTTTTTCGCGTGAGGTGCTGATAACTCCTATGATGGGAACGGACATCTATAAAGATCTGCCGAAGACAACGGCGCAAGTGTATCGCGACCTCAACTACCGTCACTGGGATACATGGGAAGATGGGAAGTACTCCCATATATTCATCCTCGACACGAAAAGCGGTACTACCAGTGATATCATGCGTGATGAGCCCTACGACAGCCCGCAAAAGCCTTTCGGAGGATCGGAAGATTTCGTTTGGTCGCCGGATAGTAAGGGACTGCTTTACGTATCTAAAAAGAAAGTGGGTAAAGACTACGCTGTCAGCACAAACACCGATCTCTATTACTACGACCTGAAAACTGCCATGACCACCAACTGGACGCCGAACATGAACGGATACGATATGTCCCCGGTATTCAGCCCGGATGGCAAACGCGTGGCGTGGACGAGTATGAGGCGCGATGGTTTTGAAGCCGACAAAAATGATATCTATGTGATGGATCTCGGAAGACAAAATGCCTTCAAGCTGAACCTGACCGGTGCATGGGACGGCACAGTTGAAAGTTTTGTATGGGATAAAAATGGTACCTCCATTTATTTCAATGCACCGGTGAAAGGAACCGTACAGCTCTTCGAGGCAAAGGTGCCGGCAAACCTTGGGGTGCGCATGCTGCCGCAGATCAGGCAGATCACAACCGGTAAGTTTGATATAACAAGCATTGCGGGCCAGGCTGGTAAGGAGTTGATCGTATCGCGTACAGATATGAACCACGCCGCCGAACTGTATGCAGTACATATTCCTAGCGGTTCAATCCGCCAGGTAACGCATGAAAATGATGAAACGTATAATTCGCTCAAGCTGAGTAATACGGAACTGCGCATGGTAAAAACTACCGACGGCCAAGACATGGGTGTTTGGGTGATCTATCCTCCCGATTTCAATCCTGCAAAAAAATATCCCACACTGTTGTATTGCCAGGGAGGCCCGCAATCTCCGTTGTCGCAGTTCTATAGCTTCCGCTGGAACTTTCAGCTGATGGCTGCGAATGGCTATATAGTTGTAGCACCAAACCGCCACGGTATGCCGGGCTGGGGCGTGAGATGGAATGAAGACATCAGCAAAGACTGGGGCGGCCAGCCGATGCGCGATTATCTTTCTGCTATAGATGCCATAGCTAAAGAAGACTATGTAGATAAAAACCGCCTGGGTTGCGTAGGCGCCAGTTATGGTGGATATAGCGCCTTCATGCTCGCCGGCATGCACGATATCAGGTTTAAAAGCTTTATTGCACACGATGGCCTGTTCGATCTGAAAAGCTGGTACGGCACTACCGAAGAACTTTGGTTTGCCAACTGGGATGTGGGCGGCCCGTATTGGGAGAAGCCTGTCCCGGTTTCTTATGAGAAATTTAACCCAAGCAATTTCGTAAGCAAATGGACAGCGCCCATCATGATCATACAGGGTGGTATTGATTACCGTGTACCGATTGAGCAGGGCCTGGAGGCATTCCAGGCTGCGCAGCTGCGCGGTTTGAAAAGCAAGCTGCTCTATTTCCCTAACGAGAACCACTGGGTATTGCATGCACAGAACGGCATAGCCTGGCAGCGTGAATTCTTCAAATGGCTGGATGAAACCCTGAAATAATATAACGAATAATAATTTTCCCGGCGCTGCAACTGATTGTTGCAGCGTTTCTTTTATTTTGCCTGCAAACAGTTATAAGCACACATGTTGAAGAAAATACTGATAGCGCTATTTGTGATACTGGTACTGATACAGTTCATATGGCCGGCGCGCAACAAAAACAATGTAGTGACGGCACAACACCTCACCCAACTATATCCTGTGCCCGATGATGTAACCCAGATATTGAAAAAAGGGTGTAACGACTGCCACAGTAACTATACTAACTATCCCTGGTATGCAAATGTTCAGCCACTGGGTTTCTGGTTGCAGAACCACGTCAACGAAGGCAAGGAACACCTGAACTTCTCCGAGTTCGGTAAGCTTTCGCCCAAAGAGCAGGCACATGCTTTCGAGGAGATGGCAGAAGAGGTGGAGGAAGACCATATGCCACTCGATAGTTATCTGTGGATACATAAGGAGGCACAGCTGACAGCACAGGAAAAACAAACACTGATCTCCTGGGCAACAACTTTACACGAACAGGCAAAGCAACAGCAATAACATGCGCATTGTTACCTACAATATCAACGGCCTTCGCAGCGCCATCAAAAAAGGTTTTCTTGACTGGATGAAGGCAGAAAACGCGGATATCATCTGCCTGCAAGAGATAAAAGCAGAGAAGGAAAATGTAGACTTTGCTGCTATTGAAGCGCTGGGCTATGATACTTACTGGTTCTCTGCCGAAAAAAAGGGATACAGCGGTGTGGCCATTTTTACGAAACGTAGGCCTGACGGTGTTTTCTACGGCAACGGCATCATGCAAAGTGATGCAGAGGGCAGGGTGCTCCGCGCTGATTTTGGTGAGGTGACATTGATCAATGCCTACTTCCCCAGCGGCACGACAGGCGAGATCAGGCAGACCTATAAATACCAGTGGCTCGATGAGTTTTATGAATACCTCCGCGAGCTGCGCAAGACAAGGCCAAAGCTTATCATCGTGGGCGATTATAACATCGCCCATAAGGAAATAGACATCCACAACCCGAAAGGCAATAAAAAGACCAGCGGCTTCCTGCCCGAAGAACGTGCCTGGATGGATAAATTTTACGAGAACGATTACGTAGATACCTTCCGTTGTTTCCACCAGGATCCTCACCATTATACATGGTGGAGTGCGAGATTTCCTTCCGTACGCGAGCAGAATAAAGGCTGGCGTATCGACTATATAACCGTTACCGAACCTCTGCGTGCCGCGCTGAAAGGCGCAGGCATCATGCCCGATGTAAAACATTCTGATCACTGCCCATCCTGGATAGACATTGACATAAAATAAGAAACGCGGCAGGATCAACTGCCGCGTTTCTGTTATGATGTTGTTTGGTTATTCTTTTATCACCTTGATGGTTGCAGGTGTCGCCTGGCTGTTCTTTTCGGTAATCATAACAAAGTAGATACCAACAGGTAGGTCGCCGGCTACGGTAAAGCTATGGGCGTTGCCTTGTGGCACAAACTCAGAACGGAACAACATTTGGCCATTCAAATTGTATAGTACTACTTCATGCTGTTTTGAAGACATATTGCCATTCAGCGTCAACGTTTGGCCGGTCAGGTTCACGGCGATACTATTGCCCTGGGTCACATCAGGAACATTTCCGGGATAAGACTCGTCTATCAGGTAAGATGTGGTGGGTGTGTTGATCGTTGGTACCGGTGGTGTACCGCTCAGCATGAATGAATCGATCCTCAACAGCGGCGCTTTGTGTGCTGCATCAAACCATGAGTAGGTAACCACGTTAACGTTCACCGTGATCGGCCCTGCCATATTGGTTTCGACGTGCTCTGTTCTCACCCTCAGCACGTCATTGAAGGTCTTGTTGCCGGGCAGTATCAGCGTGCCATAGCCATCCACGTGCAGGTTCCGGTTGCCGCCGCCGTTAAAGGTATAGGTAGCATATTTCAGTGAGCCGGTGAATGTGTCTGACACGTTCAGGTGATAGGTAAGCGGCCGCTGCATTGCAAGAGCGGTGTTGCTGTAGCTCAATACTATCGGCGATGGAGCCGAAGCAGAATCTACCAGGGCAACGGTGTGATTAGTGTTGCCACTTTCAGTGTAATAGTGGTCTTGCTTATTAGAACTTCGCTCCAATATATTAGCTCCGGGGTAAGTAGAGCCTGCGGCCAGGTACGTGAACGTCAGTGTGTCATTACCTCCAAGTGCCGTCAGCGTGGAAAAATCCCAGGTTTGGGCTCCGCTTGCTCCCGGGCTCATGTTCCCGGCTTGTTTATACCTCACGGTCATGCCGATAGTATAATCCTCGGCGGTATTGACAGTTGGCTGTGCCACTGCGCTGAATGGAATGGCTGCAAAGAGTAAAGCGTAAAGTTTTGCTTTCATAAAGGATGTTTTAAATCGTGATGAAGATCTGCATCAAAAATACTTAATATTCCTAATACAGGCCGCTTATCATGACAAAGTTTCCGCTTTTATAAAACGGTGCGCATTTTGTTAGATTTACACTTTAAGAATGAAATGACAGGCAAAGGACCCATACTGGAATGCGTACCTAACTTCAGCGAGGGCAGGGATACAGCAAAGATCAACGCGATTGCTGAGGCTATAAGGTCGGTGCAAGGGGTTCATCTTTTACATATCGATAGCAGTCCCTCAGCCCACCGCACGGTGATGACCTTTGCCGGCGAACCTGCTGCGGTAACGGAAGCTGCTTATCAGGCTATTAGGACAGCCGGCAACATAATAGATATGACGAAGCAGCAGGGCGTTCATCCCCGGATCGGCGCCACTGATGTTTGTCCGCTGGTCCCGCTAAGCGGGCTGGGTATGGAGGGGGCAGTGGCATGGTCGAAACGGCTGGGCGAGCGTGTGGGTGAGGAATTAGGTGTACCCGTCTATCTGTATGAGCATTCGGCTGCACATGATCACCGCCGTGCTTTGCCTGACATTCGCAAGGGCCAGTACGAGAAGTTTGCAGAGAAAATGAAGTTGGCTGAATGGCGGCCGGATTACGGCCCATCTGAGTTTGTCGCTAATACAGGAGCTATGGTTCTGGGGGCAAGGGATGTTCTGGTGGCATTTAATATTTCGCTGAAAACCAACGAGGTAAAACATGCTACTTACATCGCTGATAGAATCAGGGAAAGAGGGTATACCGAGAAAATTGACGGCAAGAAGAGCAAGATACCGGGGCTGTTACCAAAGCTAAGAGCCATCGGTTGGTACATGGAAGATTTCCATTCGGCGCAGGTGTCGATGAACCTGCTCGACTATCGTATAACCTCGCCGTTGAAGGTTTGGGAGGGAACCAACGCACTGGCCGAAATTATCGGTGTTGAAGTGATCGGTTGCGAAGTAGTAGGTTTGATACCCGAGTCCTGTTTGCTGGAGGCAGGGGCGTTTACCTACCTGAAGAAACAGGAGCAGCCACCCGAGGACAAAGAATTACTGGTGCACGCGGCAATTGAGCATCTGAAACTGGACAAAGTAAAACCTTTCGACCCGCAGGAGAAGGTATTGGAATACGCTTTAAAACGGGAAGGGTTGATATGAGCGACCGCAATGCACTTTACCATATTTTTTCTGTTGTACGTATACTGCTCTATCCGTTTGCGCTGATATACGGCGCAGTAGTGTGGCTTCGCAACCGGCTTTATGATGCAGGCTTTTTCTCGTCCATACAATTCAGCGTTCCGGTTATTTCGGTCGGCAACTTGTCGGTTGGGGGTACGGGTAAGACGCCACACGTGGAATACCTTATCAGGCTGCTGCAATATCAATACCGGGTAGCAACAATGAGCCGGGGATATAAACGCCGTACACAGGGATTTTTGCTGGCCGATGAAAATACCAATGCCTTGCGCATAGGCGATGAGCCCATGCAATACCACATGAAATATCCCGACCTGGTAGTGAGCGTAGCAGAGGAACGCATAACCGGCATACCAAACCTGCTGCAAAAACGGCCTTATGTAGAGGCCGTGTTGCTGGATGATGCTTACCAGCACCGCTCGGTAAAACCGGGGCTCAACATACTGATCACGGACTTCGCCAAACCCTTTTATAAAGACAAGATATTACCGCTGGGTACCCTGCGGGAAGACAAGAGCGCATACAAACGTGCGGACATGATCGTGGTATCTAAATGTCCTCCCGACATGGATAAGGCTATGGCAGACAAGATGATAGCGGAGATAAAGCCACTGCCGGAACAAAAAGTTTTCTTTACATCAATAAATTACCAACAGCCTTACGATCTCATTACCAAAGAGCCAGTAAGCCTGCGTGGGAGAAGCGCAGTATTAGTCTGTTGCATAGCCAAACCTGCCCCGCTGGTAAGGTATTTGCAGGACGAATGCAAACAGGTGCATGTACTGTCGTATCCTGACCATCATTATTTTGTAAGCAGCAACCTCGAGGAGATCAAAGAAACTCTGGCCAACTGGGATGCTCCGAATAAGGTAATAGTGACCACGGAAAAAGACGCGGCCCGCCTGCACCTGCATTACGAGAAACTGAAAGAATGGAATGTGCGGATAGTGGTATTGCCGATAGCGGTTTCTTTTTTATTTAACCGGGGCACTGAGTTTGACAGCGTAGTTTTGCAATACGTTGATCAAACCGTAGCCGAAAACCAAATGTTCTATGGCAGCCAGGAAAGCTAAGGCATCGCAAAAAAAGAAAGTGGATAGTTCGGGTAAAAAGACCTACGTAGGTAAGCTGGAAATTACCCGCGGGGGGATGGGCTTTGTAATAGTTGAAGGCCTGGAGAAAGATGTAATGATACGCCGGGGTGAGACCGGCAATGCGCTGAACGGCGATGAGGTGAGGGTGGAGGTAATAGAGCGCGGCCGCAAGTTCGGCGCCCGTCCCGAGGGCAGGATCATCGATATAGTAAGACGCAAGCAAACAGAATTCAGTGGCAAGCTGGAAGTACACCCGCATTTCTCTTTCCTGGTACCGGATAGCGATAAAATGCCCGTGGATATATTCATACCACTGCATTTGCTCCATGGTGGTAAGCACGGCGACCATGTGATAGCACGCATAGTTGAATGGACAGAAAAGACCAAGAACCCGGTTGGTGAAGTGGTGAGCATACTTACAGATGAATCGGTGAATGAAATAGCCATGCAGGGCATATTGGTGGAGAATGGCTTTCCGCTGCATTTTCCCGACGATGTGATGGAAGATGCGGCCCGGTATCCCGAGGGTGTCGCAAGTAGTGAACTGAAGCATCGCAAGGATATGCGTGATACGCTTACGATCACCATCGATCCCGTTGATGCCCGCGACTTTGACGATGCGATCTCCTTTAAGCACATCAAGGGTGATGTTTACGAGATAGGCGTACACATCGCTGATGTGAGCCATTATATAGAGCCAGGTTCGGCGCTTGATAAAGAAGCATACAACCGCGCTACCAGTGTCTATTTGCCCGATAGGGTACTGCCAATGCTGCCAGAGCGTTTATCGAATGAACTATGTTCGCTAAGGCCAAATGAAGAAAAATATACTTTCTCCGCCATCTTCCAGATAAACACACAGGGAAAGATCAAAGATTACTGGCTGGGTAAAACTGTTATCCGCTCGCAGCGGAGGTTTAGTTACGAAGAAGTGCAGCTCATCATAGAAGGAGCCGAAGGCGACCATCGTGAAGAATTACTGATATTAAATGAAATGGCGCAGAACCTGCGCAAAGCCCGCTTCAAAAAAGGCGCGATCAATTTTTCTTCACAGGAGGTAAGGTTTACGCTTGATGAATCGGGCAGGCCTACCGGCATCATGGTGAAAGAGAGCAAGGAGGCGCATCAGCTGATAGAAGAGTTCATGCTGCTGGCTAACCGCACCGTTGCTGAATATGTTTCCGAGATACTCGTAAAAGACAAGCCGGTGCCTTTCCCTTACCGTGTGCATGATGTGCCTGACGAAGCGAAACTGGAAGTGTTTACATCATTTGCTTCCACGTTTGGTTACAGGTTCAACCTGAACAGCCCCGAAGGCATCGCTTCATCGTTCAATGAAATGCTGAAGATGGTGCAGGGCAAGCCTGAACAACATGTGCTGGAGACGCTGGGTATCCGAACCATGGCTAAGGCTGTATATACTACAGACAATATCGGCCACTACGGCCTCGGCTTCAAAGACTATTGCCATTTTACCTCACCGATTCGCCGTTACCCCGATGTGCTGGTGCACAGGATACTGGAAGAATGTTTGAAGAACGATATCAAACCCATCAAACACCTCGAACAACAATGCCGCCACTGCAGCGACCAGGAGCGCAGGGCTATGGAGGCGGAGCGCTCTGCGAATAAGTACAAGCAGGTAGAGTTCATGAAGAACTACGTAGGAGAAGACTTTGAAGCTGTAGTAAGCGGTGTGGCCAGCTTCGGCTTTTGGGCAGAGACTGTCGAGCATAAATGCGAAGGCATGGTATCGATAGCTGACCTGGCGCAGTTCGATGATTTTGAACTGCGAGAGGGAGAATACTGTTTGATAGGCCGGAGCACCGGCCTCAGGTTTGGTATTGGCGACAGGGTAAAGATACGTGTGGTGGCCGCCAACCTTGACAAACGCCAGCTCGACTACACAGTGCTGGAATTGCCTGAGCAAAAACATAAAAAGAAGAAAAGCAGCAGCGAGGCGGTTAAAGAAAAACGCAAACCAGCCAAGCGCAAAAAATAATTCATGCACAGCTTTACACAACTGGTTGAACAATTTGAACAAAGGCTTTCCCAATCCCTGCCGTTTCCCGAACTACCGGGCACGCTTTACGATCCCTGCAGGTATTTCCTGCAGATCGGCGGCAAACGTGTGCGTCCCGTACTTTGCCTGATGGCGAACGAGCTCTTCGGCGAGATAAATGAAGATGCCTGGCACGGCGCCATAGGCATCGAGCTGTTTCACAATTTTACGCTGATACATGACGATATTATGGATAAAGCGCCGCTACGCCGGGGTAAAACTACTGTGCATGAGAAGTATGGGCTGACGGCAGGCATTCTCTGCGGCGATGTAATGAGCATTTATGCTTACGACCAGCTTGCGCATATAGAGCAAAACCTCTCGCTGATCTTACACCTGTTCAATAAGACCTCGATAGAGGTTTGCGAAGGCCAGCAGCTGGATATGGACTTTGAATCGCGCAACGATGTGAGCATTGACGAATACATCCATATGATCACCCTGAAGACATCGGTGTTGCTTGCCTGCAGCTTGAAGATGGGCGCCTTACTGGGCGGCACTACCGAAGGCAATGCGAACAAGCTGTACACTTTCGGCAAGAACCTGGGCATAGCGTTCCAGTTGCAGGACGATTATCTGGATGCCTTCGGCGACACAACAAAGTTGGGCAAGCAAAACGGTGGTGATATCAAATCGAACAAAAAAACCTACCTGTTGCTTAAGGCAAGAGAAACGGCAAATGCAGAACAACTAAAGCAGATAGACGAGTGGCTGGTAAACGATGGTAACGATAAAGTGCCTGCAATGCTTGAGCTGTTCAAGGCCACCGGTGCTGATAAGGCTTGCAGGGAAGCGGTAGAACTCTATTCCAATCGTGCTTTTGATTGCCTGGAAGAAGCTGCGGTGCTGCGCAAAAGAAAACAGCCACTGCACGAGTTGGCGACGTATTTGTTACAACGCGATAGATAGACCCTCCAACCTCCCCCAAGGGGAGGCTTATGTTTTGATTTAGTCATTATCTTTATGCTTACTACTTTATACTTACTACTGATATGAACTACTGGCTGGTAAAATCAGAACCTTCCAAATATAGCTGGGAGCAATTCCTGAAGGATAAGAAAACTCACTGGGATGGTGTACGCAACTATGCAGCGCGCAACAACCTGAAGGCTATGCAAAAGGGAGATCATGTTTTCTTCTACCACAGCAACGAAGGCCTTGCCATTGTTGGTATTGCCGAAGTAGCAAAAACTGCCTACCAGGATCCTACAACTGACGATCCGAACTGGGTGGTTGTAGATCTGAAGCCAGTTCAAACACTACCTAAGCCGGTAACATTGGAGCAGATAAAGGCAGACCCTGCTTTTTCAGAAATGGACCTCGTGCGTTTATCGCGCTTATCAGTAGGTGCAGTAAAGCCCGCGGAGTATAAAAAGATATTGAAAATGGCAGGGCTGTAGATCAGAATACAGTTTCAGTTTTTTCTTTTCTGCTCATTCTCTTAGCCGCACTCTCCTCAGCCATCTTCATTCGCTGCTCACGTATCCAGGCGGCACGCATTTGTTTGGTGGTTTTGCGGCTGCCATCGTGGCTCCAGCCCGGCACATAAAACAGGTATTTCAGCTTGTCCTTAAATGACACATCCTGTTTCATATCCTGCGCTATATGCTGCCATTCGTGGAAGACCGCTTTTACCGGGTGGTAAGGATTATCGAGTGGAGTAGTGATGCCATATTTCGGTGGCTCATTATCCATCTCTTCGGCAAAGGTGCCAAACATCCTGTCCCATATAATGAGTACCATACCCATGTTCTTATCCAGGTAAGGGATGTTGCTTGCGTGATGCACCCGGTGGTGAGAAGGTGTCACGAAAATGAACTCTATCCAGCGCGGCAATTTTTTAATAGCCTGCGTATGCACGATGATGCCGTATACCTGCGTAATGGCATACATGAATAATATATCAACCGGCCTGAAACCGATCAGCGCCAGGGGTATAAAATACAGGAAACGATAAAAGGGCATCAGCACCGACGAACGGAAGCCCGTTGTCAGGTTGTACTCTTCGGAAGAGTGGTGCGTAACATGTACCGCCCAGAATACCCTCACCGAATGGTCCACATAATGCTCCAGCCAGAACATGATATCCTCGCAAAGGAACAGCAGAACCCAGTACACGGCTGGGTGCCAGTCTATCTGCAAACTGTATTTTGAAAAGAACATCAGCACGGCCAGCGCTACGCCACGCAGCAGCAGGTCTACCCCTGCGTTAGCCACGTTCATGTAGATATTCATCAGCGTTTCCTTCAGGCTGTAAAATCGCCAGCCATGGAAATGGCTTAGGAATATCTCCAGCGGAATGAGCACTGCATATATAGGAATGGAGAAAAGCAGCAGTATCTGTTGGTGCAGCTCGTCCATAAGTGATTGTGTGTGTTTGGTATATAAATGAAAAAGCCCCCAAAATTAAGGAGGCTTTTCGAGATTATATCGTCATTATCTCTTTTTCTTTGTCCTTGCAGTGCTGGTCTATCAGTGCTATATGCTTGTCTGTAACTGCCTGTACCCGCGCCTCTGCATCCTTACATATGTCCTCGCTCAGGCCATTCTTTTGCTCTTTTTTGATGTGTTCGATCGCATCGCGGCGGATGTTGCGGGTAGATACCTTGGCATGCTCGCCTTCCCCGTTCACCCTTTTCACCAGTTCTTTCCGGCGCTCCTCTGTCAGCGGGGGCAGGAACAGGCGTATGATCGATCCATCGTTCTGCGGGTTCAGGCCGATATTGGAGGCAATGATGGCTTTTTCGATGGGGCCCAGCATCTGGCGCTCCCATGGCTGGATCGACAATGTCCTTGCATCAGGTATGGTAACATTGGCAACCTGGTTCAGCGGGGTTGGATTGCCATAATAGTCAACGTTGATGCCATCCAGTATCATGGGATTAGCCTTTCCTGCACGTATCCTGCTCAATTCCGATTCGAGGTGGCTGATGGCCTTTTTCATATGCTGGGAAGCATCCTCAATGATCCCATCCAGTATATCGCTCATGTTCTATTAGTTTTTGCAGGCTGCAAATGTAAAAAATGTCGTTAACAATATCTTATACAATTGACAACTATGTTTAAATAGAGTACATCGATACTTTAACGTTACGTATTTGGATACCCCTCAGAGGTATGGTAACTTTGCATGAAACGTTTAATAATCAATGGAAACTACTATACAGGCTCCCGTGTCCCTCACGCCCAGCGCTATTACAGAGGTAAAAAAGCTGATGACAGAACCCGGCTTTGACGCAACCCAGGCATTGCGGGTGGGTGTGAAAGGCGGTGGATGCTCGGGTTTAAGTTACGTGTTAGGTTTTGACCGGAAGGAAGAAGATGATGATACCTACGAAATCGAAGGTGTACCGGTTGTTATGAAAAAGGCACATGGCATTTACCTGCAAGGCATGCAGGTAGATTTCGAGGACGGACTCAATGCACGGGGTTTCGTGTTCAAAAACCCGAATGCCAGCAGCACTTGTGGTTGCGGCAGTTCGTTCGCTGTATAAAATTCAAACCGATAAATGAAGATAGCCGCATACATAATGTCAGTTTGCTTTTCCGCATGTTCGCTTGCGGCGTTTGCACAGGGTGAAAAGGAAGAAAAACGTAATTACAACCATACCGATGACCGGGGCAAACGTCACGGGCTTTGGGTGGTTACGCAAGGTGAACGTATGGGTGAACCCGGCTACACCGAATTTGGTAATTACACGCACGGCATCAAAATAGGGCCATGGTATAAGCTGGACGGCGAAGGCGAATTGCAGGCCATGGAAACTTTCAAGAACGACGTGAAAGACGGCGAAGCCAAATATTTTGAAAAGGGCAGGCTGATCGCTGTGGGGACCTACCGGGGCCTTAACCCTTCGCAAAAGCGCGATACTTTCATGGTAGAAGACCCGATAACAGGGGTTCAAAGCCTGCGCTCGATAGAGACTGAACGCGGTACCATGAGGCATGGCACCTGGCGGTTTTACGATGCTTCTACGGGAAGGTTGACGCGCGAGGAAGAATACCAGGTAGATGAAGTGGTATTCAAAAAAGATTTCCCGATGACCAGCGAAGACAGTGTCTATTATAAAAAACGGGAAGCCGCTATGCCGCACAATAAAAACACGAATTACTACAAACCACCTGCCAACAGGAGGACCAGTTATAGCAACTAACAAATAAGCCGCTCAACGAGCGGCTATTTGTTTTAAACGGAGTGCACCACCTCTTCCAAAGCAGCGCCTTCGGGTAATTGTATCTTCTTTAAGAGGCGGTGTTTATTAGCACGTATAGCCTCGTGGCTTACACCGAGCATCGCTGCCATTTCTTTGTTATTCAATCTCAGCCTGCTCAATACAATGAATCTTAATTCGGCGGCGGTAATGCCCTGGAATTTTTCTTTTGCACGGGAAATGTATCCCGGGTATACTTTGTCAAAAGCCGATTGGAATTTGGCCCACTGATCGTCCGTAAGTATTACGGAGTCTTGCAGGTCCCGCAGGCTTTCTTCATTTTCTGCTATTTCCGTACTGCAGGGCAATGCCTGGTATTTTTTTATTTCAGCGGTGAATTTTTCGATCAGCTCATTCTTTTCCTGTATGCTCGTAGTGAAATGATCGAGCTGTTCGCGGGCGATGGCCTCGGCCCGCTGTGTTTCGGCCTCGGCGGTTTTCCTTTTCTGGTCGGCCTTCAGTTTTTGCCTGTTCACCAAAAGTATTCCTATAACACCGGCACACGCCAGAGCAATAGCATAACC
>CAMPKG010000032.1 GCA_946887085.1 uncultured Sphingobacteriales bacterium | reverse complement strand
CCTCTTGGGTGCTTTATCATACCTTTGCAGCTCACAGACGAACATTATGGGCAAAATAGCCATTAATATAGCCACCGGCAGCCTCCAGCAGAAGGAGGCCATCGTCGGTATAGACCTGGGTACAACCAACAGCCTGATAGCGATCGTACGCGAAGATACCCGCCAGCCGATAGCTTTGCGCGAGGTGGATGGATTGACGCTTGTCCCTTCTATTGTGCATTTCGATACTACCGGCAACGTAACCGTGGGCAGCGCCGCAAAAGAACACCTCATCGCAGAACCGGAACGTACCATCTATTCGGTAAAACGCCTGATGGGCAAATCGTACAAAGATGTTAAACACGATGCTGGTTTCTTTGCATACAAGGTGATAGATGACGATACCGACTCGCTGGTGAAGATACAGGTAGGTGATAAGTTCTATTCGCCTATAGAGTTATCATCGCAGATACTGAAAGAGCTGAAACACCGCGCTGAGCATATACTGAAAACGCCGGTAAACAAAGCGGTGATCACCGTGCCAGCCTACTTCAATGATGCCCAGCGCCAGGCTACACGCGATGCAGGCCGCCTTGCAGGACTGGACGTACTCCGTATAGTGAACGAACCCACAGCGGCCAGTCTTGCTTATGGCCTCGGCGTAAAACCGGACGAGGAAAAAACAATAGCCGTTTATGACCTCGGCGGCGGTACTTTCGATATATCGGTACTGAAAATCACCAACGGTATTTTTGAAGTGCTTTCCACGAATGGCGACACTTACCTTGGCGGCGACGATATGGACCGTGCCCTGGTACGGCATTGGGCAATTGAACTGGGCATCAGCAACGTAGAATTTGAAGGCAACAAACAGCTTGCACAGGAACTGCGCCTCACAGCAGAAGAGGCAAAAAAGCACCTGAGCAACAATGATTCGTTTGAGGGCTCTGTTGGTGGAAGAAACGTCGCTATATTAAAAGAGCAATTCAATAAGTTGATACAACCACTGGTTGACCGCACACTAACAGCCTGCAGGAACGCCATGCGTGATGCAAAGCTGGAAACAAAGGATATTGATGCCGTTGTGATGGTGGGTGGCTCAACAAGGGTACCGTTAGTTAAAGAAGGTGTACGCAATTTCTTCGGGAAAGAGCTGTTCGATGAGCTGAACCCCGATGAAGTAGTGGCATTGGGAGCAGCCGTGCAGGCCGATATCCTCGCAGGCAACAACACAGAAATGCTGCTGCTGGATGTGACCCCACTCAGCCTGGGCATTGAAACAATGGGAGGGTTGATGGATGTGCTGATACCGCGCAACAGCAAGATACCCACAAAAGCAGGCCGCCAGTATACTACACAAAAAGACGGGCAAAGCGGTATGCGCATCTCTGTTTACCAGGGCGAGCGCGACCTGGTGCAGGACAACAGGAAACTGGCAGCATTCAACCTGACCGGCATACCTGCCATGCCGGCGGGATTACCAAAAGTTGAGGTAACCTTCCTCATCGATGCAGATGGCATACTGAAAGTAAGCGCGACAGAATTGCGTAGTGGTGTAGCGCAAACCATTGACGTAACACCACAGTATGGCCTTACCGACGAAGAGGTAGAAAGGATGCTGATGGATTCATTGACCCACGCCAAAGACGATATCAGGACAAGGGCTTTGGTTGAAGCAAGCACAGAGGCTGAACAGATGCTGGATACAACAGAAAAATTTATCAAAAAGAATGGTGAGCTACTGGACGAAAAAGAACTGGCTATTACGCAAACACAAATGCAGCGCCTGCGCGAAGCCATAGCTGCAAAGGATAAAGACCTGATCCAAAAAGAAACGGAGGCATTGAATGAAGTTTCCCGGCCATTTGCTGAGCGCGTGATGGATGCCGCGCTGAAAGATGCGATGAAGGGGAAAAAGATCATGTAGCCCGGCCCTCTTAACCTCCCCCAAGGGGATGAGAAATATTTTAAGCCTGCGCATTGTGCGCAGGCTTACTGTTATTTATACCATTATGTTTCTCCCCTTTGGGGAGAGGTTAGGTGGGGGCTTTATTTCATTACCATCTGCACGGTGTGCCTTGTTTTTTGTTCCAGCAGTATATACCGGCTCTTGGTCATGTCGAAGATGATCTCGGGAGTATGGTGGCGGATGGTCAATAGTTCAACATCTTCGTTACTCAGCACATCAAACTGCTCGCTCAATGCTGCGATCATTTTCTTCACATTGTCTTCCTTATTGTCGATACAGGCGACAAAGCTGATAGCTGCATTCTGTATCAGGTTCACTTTTATGTTCAGCCTGTGGAAGATGTCGTAGATATCGCTGATGATATCTTCTGTAATGAATGAAAAATCTTTCGTAGTTACCTGCAGCAGTACCTGGTTCTTCTTCAACACTATCAGCGGCGGATAGAAGATACTGTTCACTTCATTCTTGATAACGGTACCCTTCAGGTTTTTATCGAGGAAGCATTTAACATAGAGCGGAATACTGTTGTTCTGCAGCGGTTTGATGGTTTTCGGGTGAATGACCTGCGCCCCATAGAATGCCATCTCGATCACTTCATGATAAGTGATGGCTTCTATTTTTACAGTATTCGGAAACAGCTTAGGATCTGCGTTCTGCAAACCTTCCACATCTTTCCAGATTGTCACTCCCGTACCGTTCAGCATAGCCGCCAGCATTGCAGCAGTATAGTCAGAACCTTCGCGGCCCAGGGTTACAGAAGCATTGTCAGTAGTTGCCCCAATAAAACCCTGTGTGATGACATTCTTTCCATTTTTTAATACCGAGCCTATGACCTGCTCCGCCTGCTTTTGCGAATAGTCCCAATCAACACGCGCGTCGCGGTAAGTGTCATCAGTGCGTATTACATCGCGTATATCTATCCATTCGAAATTTGATTCTTCCTGTAGCAGGTAGAATGAAAATATTCTTGTCGACAGCAGCTCACCCATACATACTATCTGGTCGTAGCTATAGTCGTATTTATCAGGACTTGCTTCGTCAATCGCCCATTGCAACTCCGTAAAGAAAATATTCAGTGCCTTCTCAGCCTGTGCGTAATCAGTATTCAGCAAGGCTTTTGCATAATCCAAATGTTGATGTTCCAATACGTGCGCCAGTTCCATTGCCTCCTGTTTTCGGTTATCGCAGGCAGCTTTCACAATAGCTTCCAGTGCATTGGTGGTCTTGCCCATTGCTGAAACAACCATGATCAATGGCTCTTTGCTGTCTTTGATAACAGGCATTAATGCCTTCATGTTCTCAGGAGTGGCGATCGATGCGCCTCCGAATTTGTAAACCTGCATTTTTAATTAAAAATTCAAAGTCAAAAAAACCTATTGTAGTTGCGAGAGCGCGCCTTCGAGTTGTCCCAGCATTTCGCCTATTTCTTCCAGCTTGCAGGTGCCTACGCTCAGCCTGTACCATGGCGACTGCCTGTTGGCACCGAAAGCGTAAAACGGCACCACAGCGACATGCGCCTCAGAAAGCAGGTATTGTGTTACATCAGCCTGCGTGGCCAGTTTATCTTCATTAAATGATTTACCTGCAAGATCGAACCTGATAGTAAGATAAAGCCCGGCCTGTGGTGTGATGGCGTCTACCGCATAACCTTTAGCCTTTAGTTTCATAAAGCCATCGTAAATGCGGTTCAGTCGCTCGCTCAGCCCGGCGCGTAGCGCAAGTATGTATTTGTCTATCGCAGTAGTATCGTTCAGGAAGATAGCAGTAGCGTGCTGTTCGGCCATTGGCGCCCAGGCGCCTATATGGCTCAGCAGGGCTTTCATTTTTGCTATTACCTTAACAGGACCCAGCGCCCAACCTACACGCACACCGGTCGCGGCAAAAGCTTTGGAAATTCCATCCACAAAAATCGTGTACTGTTTCATTTCCGGCCGTAATGATACAGGGTTGTAATGCATGGTGTCGCCATAGGTGAGTGTGAAGTACATCTGGTCGAACATCACGTAGAGTTTCTTTTCATCGGCACCGCGGCCTGCATTCTCCCGCAGCACCATATCGCAGATGCGTTCCAACTCTTCTTTGCCCATTGTGGTACCTGTGGGGTTCTGCGGCGTGCAAAGGCAAATAAGGGATGCCCCTTTGATATGAGGCTCGATATCGGCGGCCAAAGGCATAAAGTTATTCTCCGGCAAGGCTTCTATCATGCAATGCTCACCGCCGTTCATATGCACATAATGGTTGTTGTTCCACGATGGTACAGCATAGATCACTTTGTCGCCCGGATTGACGATGCTGCGGAACAGTGAGTAAATAAGCGGGCGCCCGCCGCTGGCTATCTGTATTTCGTCGATGTTATAATCAAGCCCCTCATATTCTTTGATGAAAGCGCTGACCGCGTGGCGGAGTTCCGACAAACCATCGCCGGGAGGATAGTTGGTAAACCCTTGCCTGTACGCATTGATGATACCTTCTTCCAGTTCCGTGGGAATGCGGAATATAGTGGGATCAAAATCACCTATGGTGTAGTTGTATATCTTTTCACCATTACGGATGCGGGCACTGATCTCGTTCCCGAGTTTTACGATCTCGGACCCGATCAAAGTTTCAGCAAGATTGCTCAACTGGCTCATGTAGTATATTTCCTTTATCAAACAAAAAAAGCTTACCAAACCCGGTAAGCTTTTGAATTATTTATGTAGCTACATAACAATCAGCGCCTACCTTTCGGCAAACCGTTTCTTATTCTTATGCAGCTTCCTGACCATTTTAACGGGGGCAAAAATATAAATTATTCTATTTCAATCAAAAAAACTACTCAAACAACTCAGCCAGGCTTTGGGGCCGCCTGTCAGCATGCCATTGATAGCGGCTTAGTTTCATATTTCCGAGGTCAGCCTCGTCCAGGGGGGTCATTTTCTGTTTCACATCCTGCTCGAAAATGATCCGATTGATCCCCTGATCCCTGAACAGGATACGCATGCGCTCGCTGGTGGCTTCATTTACTCCGATATATGCCCCCCCTTCATCCCGGGCATAGTAAATGGCCTGCGCCTCCGGCCGGACGAGCATATCGGTCATGGTATTATTGGACAAATTACCTGTGATGGTCTTTCCCTGCACCTGGTCGAACAAATTGGCCTGTACCGGCCCCGACCGCGATATCATAAAACCATTGTTGGGTACATATATTCTTCTCAACTCGCTGCTGTCCATGTACAGCAGTATGGTGTCCCCTGTTATCTGGCTTTCGCGCGACCATACAACGGGGTCATACACCATACGAATGATGGAATCAGACTGCGAATAGCTGATACTATCGCAAACACCCTGCATCGAGTCTGAAAATATTTTCACGTGGTGATAACCGATGAAATAGCGCGGCGCGGAAGTATCAACCGCAGTTGTATCAGGTATCCATTCCGTAACTGTTTTTTTATTCTTTCCCTTCCCGATGGTGCGTGTTACCTGGATGCTGTCTCCCAGTTTAGGGATAGGCGCGGAGTATAATGTGTCAGCGCGGATAAAAAGGCTATCCTTCCCGTTCATTTGCTTCAATACAGGCTTGATGGAAGCCAGCATTGTTTTCTTTTTCTCATTATAATCGGAGCGGCCGCTGTACAGCGTAGTTTTTTGCAGCGTGTCTATGGCGATCACGTTACCGCGCGCGAGGCCTATACCTGTTATCCGGTCATAGTCCAGCGTATCTGATTCCAGGTATTGCTCCTTGTTCAGCACAGAAGAGCGCGCAGTAAAGTGCGCGATCTTGTTCTTGCTATCATAAGTACCTGCACTGGTGGTTAGTACTGAACTATCGCTGGTAACCACCGAAGGGGAATAGAAAGTGACGAGCTTTGTTTCAGTATTATAGCCAAGATCGTCTGACACCACGTTGTACTCCGGATCTGTAACGATCACCTCGCCGGTGAAACGCGCATTCTTACTGCGCATATCGTATACGCCTGCATTGCTTGATAATGTAGTTGTTTCATTCTGCACAGTTCCGCCCTGGGTGTACACACCTATCTTAGTCGCTGTATTATATTCCACTTCCTCCGACCAAAGGTTGCTTTGGCCATCCGTCAGCATCACATTGCTCTTCATGTAGGCAAGCTTCGAGTTGCCGATGTAACGCATGTAATCGCTGGTGGCTTCAGAGCCGGGCTGCACCACGCGAACGTTACCAAATGCTTCAACGGTATTTTTATCCAGGTTGAAATATGCGCTGTCGCAATACATCAGATTTTCGCCCTGCTTCAATATTACATTACCTATCAGCTTATTGATGGCCCCGGTATCCGTCTGCAGATATTGCAGTCTTCCGGTACCTGGCATAACTTCAATAGGCACCTTACCCGCCGTATCTGCATTATTTTGGGCAAACGACCGGTATTGCGTGAAAAGGCACGCAACACAAAGGAGAAATAAAAAGCGGTAAGAGTTCAATCCGGGCAGATCGGTTTAGTGAGTATCCTGGTTTTTCCTGCCAAAGATAGTAACGTTTATATAACGGGCGGGATGCGCCTTCATATCGGCCAGCAGCAGATCGAGCGTTTTTACGGTTTCCGCCAAATTGGTATATAGCTGTTTATCGTTCACCAGCAGGCCCAGCGAGCCCTGGTTTTCGTTGATCTTGGTAATAACTCCCTGCAATTGCTGTACGGTAGCATTCAGGTCCTTTACCGTCTGGTTGATGGGCGCTTTGGAAAACTGGTCAACCGCCATATCGGCATTCCGGATGATCTGGTTGATCTGTTGGTTATTGTCGGCGAGATTCCCGGTAAAGCTATTGGTATTGCGCAGGATACCGGCGATCTGGTTACTTTCTTTAACAAGTTTATCTGAAAGTTGAGCAAAATTGCTGGTCATCACATCGAGGGAGGCCACGCTATTCTGCAGGCGCTGGCGTGTTACGGGATCCAGCATCTCATCGATTCCCATCATCACAGTATCGAGCACTGCCACCACGTGGCGAACGTCATGTATCAGCGGTTGTATCTCTACTGATATATTGTCGAGTACACCACCTTTTACCGCGCCTGGCAATACAGACTCATCTTCCAGTTCTCCGGACCCTGTTCCTACGTTCAGGTCTATCACTTTGGTACCCAACAGGTCGGCGGTCAACAGGTCGGCCGACGATCCTTCTACAACCTTTACTTTTTTGCTTACCGCCAGTATCACCTTCACTTTACCGCCGCCATTCAGCTCTATCTTTGATACCCTGCCCACATTCAGGCCTTTTACCTGTACGCTGGCTGAGGGTTGGAGGCCCTGCACATCGTCGTAGTACACATAATATTCATTTTCACCCGAGAACAAATTTGCGCCTTTCAAAAAGTAAAAACCCGCGAATAAGATCAACAACGAAATAGCAACCAACAATCCTATCCTGGCCTCTTTGGAAAATTTCATAAAAGGTAAAAGTATCGTTTATATGAGCAAAAATAACAAAAACAAAAGCATCCAAAATTTATTGTATGCTGAGTTTGAAGATATTCAACAACCGTGCCCCAAAAAAGAAAGCCCGCCGTTTGAAAGACGACGGGCTTATATAACATACTCATTTTTAAAAATCTGTGCCGAACGATAGGTAGATTATCGGTTTCCTGCCGCCTTCAATGTTCCAGGCTGCGTCTGCGCGTACAAAATAGCCGAACAAAGTAGACCTGAGGCCAAAGCCGTACCCGAGCGCCAGGCCACCGGTTTGGTCGATCACCTGGAGGTCAACCTGGTCTAAACCTTGCCCCGGGAAAAAATTGTCGTTCCGTAAAGCATCAGCGTTAGGCAACAGTCCGTTCCATGCTGATCCGGCATCGGTAAATGCCACAACCTGCATGTTTCTCAATAACGAAGACTGTACGGGCCTTTTCAGAAAAGTTGCAAATACCGGCACGCGCACCTCGCTATTCAGCACCGCATAAGTGTTCCCATTCCTGCCGTTTTGCAGGTAGCCACGCAAATTGGTAGCCAATGCCTGGAACGCATAATTTTCCAGCGGACGCACGGGAACGTAATGACTATACTGAGGCATGAGCCAGTTATCGACCCCGCCGAGCAGATATAACACTTTCATATCTCCTCCCGAATGGGCACCGGCAAGCCTGTTAGCCCAGATGATGTTCTTATATAACTTCTGGTAATGGCGGAAATCAAGTCCCAGGTTGTAAAAGCCCCCATTGCCGGCGTTGAGGCGATAAAGGTATTCCGCATAGAATTTATACCTGAACCCATTATAGATGTTCATCGCAGGCTTCGTCGTATTATCAAATACGTACTCAGCCTTGCTAAGCGCCCAGTATTCGCGAGGCACGACAGGATTTGCAAAAAGCCCGTTAGGGTCCTGCGCTTTTACTGTTAACTGATCTTGTCTTCCCCCGAGATACAACCGTACACTTCTTATACGATCGAATGGATAACTAATACCTCCCTGGATGATCGTTGAGTTTTTCTTAAGCAGCAACGGAACAATAGCTACGTTGTTGCCACTATCTCTCACGGGTACCTCCTCATCGGAATAGCTTTGCGTACGCAGGTATAATACCTCCCAATCCAGCCTGCGCTTAAAGTTCTCGTAACGCAGGTAATACGTCATGCCTGAAAAATTTATAGGCAACCTGATGCCACCTGTAAACCGATGGTTTTCCATCAGGTCATCGAGCGTCACCGTGATCATACCTCCAAGCGGCGGATTAGAATAACCGCCGTTGTTCACAGACTGGTAGCGATTGAAGAGGACACTATTATCGACCCGAACGGAAAAGAAGTTAGGCTTAAAGCTCAGCCGGTAAGGTGCCGGTTTCATTTTTACATAGGAGCTATCTACCCTGATAATTGTGCTATCGTTCTCGTCTTCAAGTGCCTGCGCCTCGCCGGTTATTTTCACATCGACAGGTTCACTTGTTTCGGGGACTTCTGCCTGCGGCTCCTTCTGTGCAACAGGCTGTGCTGCTGCTGAAGTATCTTCCTCAAATTCCGACTGGAAAACGTTGCCACTCTTCATTATGGAATTGTCAGTTGGTGCAGGCGCCTGGTAAACCTGTCCGTCTGCAGAGGGCACATAGCTGATCGAAGATGGTTTCTTCCGGTATTCTGACGAACCAAGAATTGTGGGTGTCAGCAGTTTTGGCTGCACCTTTACACCTGGCATCTGCAGCTCTTTGAAATAGACGGGGTATTGATCTCCTACCTGCAATACATCTGCTACCTGGTTGCTGGCGGGGTTGTATTGATGGCTAATGATATTCTGCGTGTAGTTGGTCACCGGTACCGAATAGAACGAATCCATATTGCTGGAGTCGCGCCCGAGCAATACCACAAATTTGTTCTGAATACCATTTGCATCGTACAAGTAAGCATAATTGTCGCTACCATATTGTATCGGCTGGGTTACGTTTCCAGCCTTCACATGGCTCATTTGCAGTAGTTCGGAACGCTGCGTTTTGGTGTTGTAAAAGAACACATTCATCGGTCCTACCGGCAATTCATTGACGCCTATGGGCACTTTAAGATTGGCCTGCGGCCTGTTTGACAGGAACAAAACACCTTTTCGCGATCCGCCACTTACAAACCATGGCTGAACATCATCCCAGGCATCGTTTGTAATGTTTTTCATCCTTGAACCCCTGATGGTGAACTCATACAGATCTGTCTGGCTCTTTTTTACGGCAGAGAACACCAGCTTGGTGTCATCCTCCATGAATGTCATTCCCAAAACCCGGTCAAACCGATTAGCAGGTATCACATAAGTTTCCAGTTTAGCCTTAAGAGAATTGTATATCCTGAGTCTTGTCTGCGTTCCTTTTTTGTACAATATCCCGAGTTTCAGTCCGTTATTGGCCCATGCCATCAACGGATAATTCGGGTCTGGCAATTCATTGTAGTCTGTCCGGCCACCCTGCAGGATCACTGCGCGTTCCTGCTGGTTTTTGGTTTTCTGGATAATGACCTTGTATTCACCATTCTTCCACTCTACATATGCCACGTCATTACCACGCGGTGCTACTTTGATATCGCGTACAACGCTGCCATCTTCAGGTACATCTATATCAATAAGCGATGCAGAAGTATCCGGCAGTTCTTTCACCAGCGCTTCGGCGGCATACACGTCTTTGTAAAAATTCATCACCGAGTCATAGGTCTCTTTCACTTTTTGTCCCAGCGACATTTTTATACCCATACTCAGGCTGGTCTTCAGCTGCATGTTGTACAGCAGGTTTTTCATATCGTTATCGCCATACCTGTCTGCTATATACTTCCAGAAAGCTTTGCCCGCCAACTCAGGGTCCATTTCCGATAGCTCATGAAAACCTTTGTTTGGATGGGCATCCATCATATTCTTCCAGCGCGAGTTTGTCTGGGTATCCCATCCATCCACCAGGTAGGCGAGGAAGCCATTCACCGTCCATGAAGGCAGGTTCATCAGCACAGCATTCTTCACCATCTCGCGAAATGTCTCGCCAAACAGCATGCGCTCCATCACAACACGCGACATGCCTTCACGTGTTTGCCTGCGCAGGTCGGTATGCTCCCCGGTAAAATACACCACAAGCTTGTCGCCAACCAGGTTGACGGTACCAGCGGGTGAGCCTTGTGCATCGGGATCAAACTTGCGGCCGATGTTTGTCTGGCGGTATTCGTCGTAGGAATTGTAAATGATGATCTTGAAGCGCCGCGGGAATTGTCCGCCGATCTTCTCTTCAACGATTTTGATGTCATTCTCTACCTGCTCCGACACGTACCGGGCCAATGTACGCCCTGCCGCATCGTAGTGATAAATGCGAAAATGTTCGGTTTCAAAAAATTTCCAGTCGAATTTGCGGTATTGTATCCTGTTCTGGCCAAACGTTTCAAGATTTGTTTGCGCCTGTGCGGAAAAACTAAAAGCCGTAATCAATATTACAGCTACCACCGGCAACGCCCATGCGATGCCACCTGCGGGTTTACTCTTCGTCATTTGTATGCAGTTAGGTCTAAATCACTCATTTTCCTCCACCCGGTTTCTTGCCTTTACTATAAGTTTGTATTCTAAATTACTGAAAAAATTCTTTAACAAATGTTATATATCGAGCAGTTCACGTTCAACGCTTTCCAGGAAAACACTTATCTCATAATCAACGACAAAAAACAATGCTGGATTGTAGATCCGGGCATGTATGACAGTTCTGAGACAAATCATCTTGTTACCTATATTACCAATAATAATCTCGTGCCGCAGGCAGTCATCAATACCCATACACACCTCGACCATATATTTGGCGTAGATGCCATGAAGGCTACATACGATATCTCCTTTGGTTTTCATGAAAAAGACCAGCCTGTCCTCAGGAACGCTGCCGGTTCGGCCATGCTCTTCGGCTTTGATTTCAAAAATATTCCTGTCCCCGATTTCTTTATCAGCGAAACTGAACCCTTTAAGCTTGGTAACGACGAGCTTGATGTCAGGTTTACTCCCGGTCATTCACCGGGCAGCATTAGCTTTTATTACCCGGCAGGCCAATGGGTGATCGGCGGCGACGTGCTTTTTTACGGAAGCATCGGCCGTACAGACCTACCGGGTGGCGACTTCGCCACACTAATAACGAGCATTAAAAGCCAGCTGTTCACGCTCCCCGACGAAACAAAGGTATATTCCGGTCATGGGCCTGTTACAACCATAGATACCGAAAAGAAATACAACCCTTTTCTTCAAGACCTATAGGGAAATTCTTTAACTATTTTTTTACAGTCTTCATTGGCAAGACGTAATAAATTCGCAGAAATAAAAAGCTTACGAACAATGAGAACATTTGCCTTTTCGATGGCTGCCTTGGCAATTTGCCTAAGCACACCGGCAGCATACGCCCAACAGAAAGACAAATCCGGCACTAAGAAAGAAGAAACAATAATCATTAAGAAAAAAGGTGTCGATGGCCCCCAGACTGTTGTGGAGATAAAAGACGGTAATGTATATGTGAACGGGGAAAAAGTGGCAAGCACCGGCGACAACCATACGCGTAAAAAGATCATCATCGACAGCGACGGAGATATTGGGAATGCTCCTTCCTTCAATTTCCGATCGTTCGGCGACGACAAACCAATGCTTGGTGTAATGACGAACCCACAAAAGTCCGTAAACGGTGCGTTTATTGAGGACGTAACATCGGGTAGTGCAGCAAGTGATGCCGGATTGAAAAAAGGTGATGTGATCACTCAAATAGACAAGGAGGTAATAACTAACCCCAAAGCACTGATAGATGCCATTGCGAAACATGAAGTAGGCGATAAAGTAACCGTTACTTACGAGCGGGACGGCAAAACAGCAACAACAGACGCCACACTGAGTGGTATGATACCGCAGGGGCTTTCAAGGATGTATAATTTCCGCGATCTCGACGATCTGAACATCCCTAACCCGATGATGCCATTTGCTTTTGATGCCGGCGACTTCGCACCTACCCCAAAGCTTGGCATAACAGCAGAAGACAGGGCCGATGACGGAGGAGTGAATGTGTTGGAAGTGAAACCGAACTCAGTTGCCGAAAAGGCTGGACTGCGTAAAGACGATGTGATCACAAGGCTGGATGATGAAAACATCAACTCTGTGGACGAACTACAGCGAGAACTGCGTAAAACCAGGCCGAATGAAAAGGTAAAACTCCACTACCAGCGCGCCGGAAAGACAGCTACCACGGAAGTTTTGCTACCCAAGCAAACGAAAAAGAAAGACCTGTAGCATACCAGGAACTAGTAATAAAGCCGCTTACAGAGCGGCTTTATTATTGATGTATTACCAGTTCCTTTCCTTTTAGTATGGGTACCACGGGATGCAGATCGGGTGTGGTACAATATTCCATGTCCGCCTCCAATCCATATGCAGAAAGACGGCGATAATGTGAGCTATCCCTCAGGAAATCGATAACCGGAGCTTCTGTGCAATGCTCATACAGGTAGCCGGCTGCGCGTGCGCTGTCACAGTTAATATCAAACTTTTCGCGGACCCTGTTAACCACCGCTCCTGCAAACAATGTGTCCTCAAGATTGAACCTGTCCTTCCATGCTGCACATCCAAGCAAGACAGATTTGTTTTGCGTCAGCAGGAAATTGCAGACCGCTGTAAGGTTAAGGAAAGACCCTGTGATGATCTCAGCCGCATCCTGCACCATATGCAAAAGCCGTGTGCCATTGGTAGTTGTCAATATCAACGTCCTACCCTCAACAAAACTGCGTGGGTATTCAGATGGTGAATTGCCATACTCCAGACCCGCTGCCACTTTACCGTCTCTTTCTCCTGCAGTAATGCTACCGGGTGTAGTTTTTCCCAGCTCAATACACTCTGGTACGGAAGCTACGGGTATTACACGGATGGCTCCGTTGTGCAGCGCGGCCGCTATGGTAGATGTTGCTCGAAAAACGTCAATTATGACAACTATCCTGTCCTTTGTGTCGAACAAATGCAACAATGCAGGAGACAAACACACTTCTAATACCGGCCTGTTCATTCAGTTTGATTATTAAGCTGCAAGATAATAGCTAAATGCGGAGGACAAAAAAAATCGCCGCGCTGTTGCGCGGCGACAATGTTGTATTGAAATGCAGACTAGTAAACCCACATATCATGCTCTTTGTTGAACAGCATTTCTGTCGATTTCTGGCCTTCGTAAAGTGCCTCGAGATTAGACATACCCCTTTCGCGGAAAGTAGCATCGAAAGGATTGCTGGTTTTGATGATCTTGCTCGAGAAGAAACGACCTTCGAAATAATCATCCCATGTCATACGGGCAACATCATTGTCAGGATTGAATACTTCATACTGGGCAAGCATGTCGCGCATTTCAGGATAATAGAACCAGAATACCGCCTGAGACGCACGGAAGCTACCATCTTCGTTGTAGATATCGAGGATAGGCGCTACACCAATAATGCGGGCCTGCATCCTACCAAGGTTGCGGTCGAATATCCAGTCTTCTTTGACACGATACTTAGTTACAATGTCCGGGTTGAACTCACGGCTGGAGATCTTCATCACCATTTCACCGGTGATGGGGTCTTCTACCATTGTAGTATCGGGCTTTCCTATGAGAATTTCATTGATCTGCTCTTTTGACAGCGCCGTGGTGAAGCGGTCATCCATGTTAGAGTAAGCCTTGATCTTACCTTTCTTCACGGCATCCAGCAGGATCTCAATAAAATAGCCGCCACCGGTCTGATCATCGCCGGGATACCGGAAAGCCATGTTCTGGCGTTCACGTGTATCGATCTCGCGCCAGATTCTTTTCTTCCACATGATGTCAGCTTCGCGAACATTTTGCCATTGCAGCGGTCTGTTAATGTGCGGGATACGGTCGTAAACCCCGTCTCTAACCAATGAAGGCTGCCATGTATCATTCACAGCATCGTTGGTGTTAAACTGAGTCTGAGTTTGGTCCATGATCGATCCGGTTTGCGCAAATGCTACACTGCCGGCGAACACTAAAGCTGCTGAAGCTGCAATTCTGTATGATTTGAGGATACCCATAATCCTGTTACGATTTGCTGAATTTAAAATTATAAAAAACTATAGAAGAGTCAAAGATACCGGTGTTAAAGCACGGGTACGTCCATCCGGACCTTTTGCCCTGATCTCTTCAAGGAATATTTTGTCTCCAGGTTTTGTCCTGTTTATCGCATCCTGTACCTGTTTGTTAGACTCAAACAAAGGACCTTTCACATTGAACGGCCCGATCAGCTCACCGCGTTTAGGCAGCATACTGAACTGAAACTCAGTAACAATGAAGCGAGCATCGAAATCGAAAGCTTTAAGAGAAGCTACGATACCTCGCTGTACCTTGAACTGGTTGGACGGAAGGCCACCGCCAGATTTACCACCAACTTCCGGAGAGGGGTCAGGGATAAACTTCACGCGCACTTCCATACTACCCACCTGTTTGATACCTGTTCCTTCTTTGGCATTAATGGCTGCGATAATCTTACCTGGTTTGTCCGCCCTTACAACGAACTTGCCTTTCTCGCTTCCCGCAGTCACTGTTGCGCCCGGGATATTCACAGAAACATCTTCCAGCGAATAACCGGCAGCCGTAACCGTGATCGGGTTATCAACACCGATATAGAACACATTCATCTTATCGAGCTGGATAGATGCACCGGTAGAACCCACCATATACTGGAATTCGTAAGGACGCGTCTCAACTCTTCCGCCCATGTCCAGGGTAACCTGGCCACGTACAGTTTGAAGGCCTACGCCGCCTGCAGTAACTTCCCATGTAGCCACACCGTTCTCTACTTTCGTAACACGGCCGCTGCTTGCCTGAACCTGCGGGTTCACTGCCTTGTTATAAGCTGCAAGCATGATCGAGGCTTCAATTTTTTGCCCCGCGAGCGCATAACTTGTTTTTGGTACTGCTATCGCCTGGATCTCGTCAAATTTAACCTGCACGTCACCAGCTTCTCTTGCGAGCTGGTTGATGACGATCGCCTCGCTATTTCGTACGTCGTTCTGGAATTTGGACAACAGGGTAATAACGGCCATTGTAGGCATATTGTAGAAATAGCCAGAAGCCCAGTCACCTTGAGGATTGTTATCTGTTTTTTGCGGATCGATGATCTTGATCGGAAGCTCATTTGACAGCTGGTCTTTAACCGAAGGATTAACCACGCTGATCATCATGTTGCGCAGCTCTTCCAGTTTTTTCTTCAACTCATTACCACCTTTCTTTTCAACCAGGAGAAACGTACTTGCGTCGATGTTATCCTCGCGTTTGATTTCGCCATTTTCCTCACGTCCACCCGATTCCGCGATCACCTTTTCTTTCCAATCGTTCAGGTATTTTATCATTTCCTCGGCAGCCGATTTCACCTGCTTTGCTTTATCGTTAAAAGGCTTAACGCGAGCTTCCTGACCAGTTTGGTTCTGCTGTTCATTCAAAGCCTTATAAAGCTGGGTGTTTTTATCTTCGATAGATGCGTTTGATGCACTTATTGACTGGTTTATGGTCTTAAAGGCATGCAGGATCTCTGATGAAACGTTCAATGCAAGCATGGCGGTCAACACCAGGTACATAAGGTTGATCATCAACTGCCGCGGCTCTTTAGGTAGAGAC
>CAMPKG010000031.1 GCA_946887085.1 uncultured Sphingobacteriales bacterium | reverse complement strand
ATATTACACGACTCTACCACGAATACAGGCAGGGTAAAATGCCACATATACATGATGTGCACGCGGCGGAAGAAATAGGTGAAAGGTAAAATACTACTCTTTATTCAACTCCACCAAAGCAGCCTCAAGAATGGCATCCTTGCCCTGCGCAATTTCATCCGGTTTCATTTGTACTACTTCGTTGGGCGGCACTCCGTTCATCATAGAGCGCCCATCGGCGGTAAATACTAAGGCACTGGGGTAATGAATGGTCCAGCCATTGGAAAGCTCGTAACCCGAAAGCGGACCGCTATAGCCCATGGTTGTATCGCCCATCACCTTTGCATTCGCAAAGCTCTTGCCGCCCGATGCAAACAATGCGGCCGTACCACGGTTGTCGCGATTGGTAAGTATCACTACATCGCCAACAAATTTGTCCCCTTCGCTTTCCTTCAGCCAGTTATCCTGTGTTTTGGTGAACTGGTCGTGCTTAGGCCCGTTCTTATAGGCGATGGAATAAAGCAGTGTTGTCGTGTTCAGCAGCTCGTCGGGTATATCGATCTTTGAAAGGATAGTAAAAGCATTGTTGATGTTGCCGCCTTTGTTGCCGCGTATATCGATGATGGTTCCTTTTTTGAGGTTGACATTGCGGAAGCGTTCGATGACCAGGTTTAGTTGTTCCTCAGTCACTTCCTGGTCGAAGCTTTCATAGTACACATAACCTATTGAATCGATGATGGTATGTATGAAGGGCCCTGTTTTTTCGCAGTTCTTCCAGTAGTTGCGTTCCAGCAGCAGCCTGTCGAAGTTCGCCGGATATTTATACCTGTTATCGAAATTGGTTTGTGTGAAGCCTGCATTCAAGACCACATGAGGATCGTTCAGCTTCACCAGCATTTTATAAACGGTATCATAGAGTTGTCTGCTCGTCATCGAATCGTATATCAGCGGCTGAAACTTCATGTGCACAGAATCCCAGCGCAGTTTTTTCTGATCGAAGAGTGAGTATCCTTCATCTAAAGTCGACCATAGTTCTTCAAATACAGCAGAAGGCTTTTTTGATTTCGTCTCGGGCATTATTACCTTTTCGCAGGATGCGAAAGCAAGTGCGACAAACAAACAAACGATGGATGTTCTCATTTTCCAGGGCAGCATCAATAGTTGAACATTAGCGTGAGTGAAACAGTATTCTCGGCAAACCAGACTGTGTTAATGTCGGTCTTCATTTTATAATAATCCCAGGTATAGCCTATCATCAGGATGTTGCCATTATGCAGTGCATAGTCATAAGCTATCTTGCTGTTGAAGCGCATGTATTTGCCGATAAAGCTGGTACGGCTGTTAGCAAAAAAATCAGTACCGGGTTTGTCGTCGGGGTCCAGGCGTTCTATCCTGTTAAGGTAAGTAGGGCGTGCATAATGCGCTACCAGCGGTATACCCACGGCCCAGGATAAATGCGCGAGGCGTTGTTCATCCAGCTCTATTTCTTTGGCTATACGTGCAGCCACACCCAGTGATATAGCGTACTCGCGTACGTAACCCGTGCTGGCCATCTGCGGCGCGTCCTTATAGTTAAAGTTCATAGACACCAAACCACCGGGACGGAAATCAAGGCGCTCATTGCGGAGCTGTATTTTATAGAGGTGCTTATAATCCAGTGAGCCACGGTAAGACTTTACATCGGTTTTGAAAGTCTTATCGCTGGGTCGTTTCAATACCGCGTAAGAAGGCTGTAAGATCAGCTCCGAGTACATCTTCTCATTCATCTTGATATTGCCAAACTGCGGCGCGGCACCAAAGCCCTGGTACCTGATGGATGAGATAGATTCGTCAAAAAACTCCTGGTACACGGCCCCGCCGCCAATGGTAAAATAGCGTATAAAGCCCGCGGGGGAAACAATCCCTTCGGCATCTTCCTGTGCAAACCCCTGGCTTGCCATTAAAAACCCAAGCAGCGCCAGAACGGCCATCCTGCATATCCTCATGTTCACAAAAATTAAGGCATAATAATAATGAATAATCCTTTATGCAGCAGGGCTTATTTCTGTATCCACAGCACCGCAGGCTCCACCCATTCCTTTATCGGGCGGTAGATAAACCCATGTTTCAAATCTGTGTCCAGTTCTATCTCTTTATACTTCGATATCCCGTTCGAGTTCTTTTTTACTTTGCTGCAGGAGCCTGCTACTCCATCCGACTTCTCGTAGATCGATAGCACTTGTCCGTACAGGTCTTCGCCGGGGCCGTCGTGGCAGCCTGCCATCAGCACATATTTCACTTTCTTATCCTTCACCAGTGCGGAGGTCATCATGGCTATCCCGGCGCCCTTCGACGCACCAATGACGGCTATGTTCTCAGGAGCCACTCCCGCTTTTTTCAGGCTGTCTATCTGCCCGGCTACTTTGAGCGCGTAACCTTGTGCGTTGGTATTGGCCGGGCGTATTTCGCTGATCACGACAAAGCCATATTTCATCAGCGTCTTTACGATGTCGTGGTATTCATAGCGCCCGAAAGCCTGGCTGATAGGCGCACCATCGGAACCCTCGACAATAGCCCCGTGCAGGTAAAACACAAATTGGGTTGCTGCATTCGACCTGCCAAACGCGCAAAGGCAAACCAGCAGCATGAGTATTTGTTTTTTCATCGCTATGTCTGACGGTTTAGATTGATTAAATTTAAACCATATACACTAGTTTATCGCTGCCAATGTCGCTTTTCCCAAAAAATGAACCCCGCAAGGAAGTTTTCCCTGCACTAACAGGGATACGCGCATTGGGTGCCGCGCTCGTTTTTATCAACCATATTTTACCGCAGGGTAGCCATTTTCTCCATGGAATGAATGTGCTGAGCTTCTTTTTTGTGCTGAGTGGTTTTCTCATCGTGTACATTTACAATCCGACTGTTACCCTTTCGCGGCAATGGATCGGCAGCTATTTCGTCAACCGGTTTGCGCGCATATACCCGGTATATTTTCTGCTGGTAACCATCGCAATAGTATTGAAAACTGATTTCCGCCCGCTGTTCCTGTTCAAGAACTACACGCTCACCCATGCATTGTTCAACAACCTGTCGGACAAAGCCATCGGCCCCAGCTGGTCGCTGACGGTGGAGGAGTGTTTTTATGCATTGGCGCCACTGTTGATGTTGTTAATAAGAAGGTCAGGATTTGTTGCCTGCTTTTCATTCTGCATAGGCCTGCTCTGCCTCGCGCTGAGTATCTCATTGTTCGATATTTCGCTGCTGCAAACTCCGGCATTCATCTTTACTACTACATTCTTCGGGCATTTCTTTGAGTTTTTTGCAGGTATTGTTTTGGCCATGATAGTGCTCAAACGCAAATGCGAAACCGCTGCGTCCCGTTTTCCCAAATGGACAATTATCGGTGGCCTCGGTATGATATTCATGTTGCCGTTGCTTGCGTCAACAACAGATCTTACCATTCGCATTGCTATCAATAATTTTCTCATCGCTATACCCACGGCGATTTTCTATTTCGGGCTTATTTGTGAGCGCTCTGTTATCTCCCGCCTCCTCGGTGCAGACCTGTTTGATAAACTGGGCAAAAGCTCTTATGCTTTCTACCTGCTGCACATGATCGTCATCACCTATGTTGCGCAGCCTTATATACTACCGTCTTTAGGTGGGGTTTGGTGGCTGTACGCCATAGTGGTATACGCACTCACATCCATTATTTCATTCGCTATATACACTTATTACGAGCAGCCCTTAAATAAGCTCATTCGCAGAAATGCGGGACAAATGAATATGCCTGTCCCGCAACCGCAGTCAAAATAAAAGCCCCCGTCGATGCGGAGGCTTTCTGAATATCTCGATTAAAATTATGCTTTTACTATCCAGCCGTGGGTATCTTCTTTGCGGCCGTAACGTATATCGTTGAGCTCTGCTTTCAGCCACTCCGATATTTCCCAGTTCTTGCCATCGGGCAATACCATATGCATATCATGGTAAGTAAGCTCGGAGATGTGCGATATCGAAGCCGCAGTACCTGTACCAAATGCCTCACGCAGCTGACCAGCTTTATATGCCTCAGCTATCTCGTCGATGCTCAATGGACGCTCTTCTACAGTAACTCCTTTCTCACGCAGCAGTGTCACCACGCTGTCGCGGGTAACGCCTTCCAATATGGTCTCGCTGGTTTCAGGAGTGATCACCTTGTCACCGATAACGAAGAATACGTTCATCGTACCGATCTCCTGTACGTATTTCTTGTGCAGGCCATCCGTCCACAATATCTGGTCGTAACCCATCTTCCTGATCTCCTGTGTCGGATACATGCTGGCGCCGTAGTTACCTGCAGCCTTGGTGAAACCAATACCACCGGGGAATGCACGCACATATTTATCCTGCACATAGATAGATACCGGTTTTGAATAATACGGTCCTGCGGGGCTGGTGATGATCAGGAACATGAATTTCTCAGCCGGCTTCACACCGATGAACTCATCAATTGCGATCATGAACGGGCGGAGATATAAAGAAGTGTTGTCACCTGTCGGTATCCAGGCTTTATCGAGGTTCACCAACTGACGCATACCATCAATAAAAAGCTCTTCCGGTACGTCGGGCATCGCCATGCGCTCAGCCGAACGGTTGAAACGCTTCCAGTTGTCGTAAGGGCGGAAGATAATAGGGTTACCTTCAGCGTTTTTATATGCTTTAACGCCTTCAAATATGGCTTGTCCGTAATGCATGAAGGTAGTGGCCGGGCTCAGGCTCAGGTTGCCGAAAGGCATGATCTCTGGCTGCCCCCATTCGCCATTCTCGTAATGCGCCACCAGCATGTGGTCTGAATATAACTTGCCAAACTGTATGTTAGCGGGATCGAGTTGGTTGATGCGGCTTTTATCTACTTTTTGCACAGGTATATCCATAACGAAAACACTCATATCTAGATGTTAAAACGGACGCTAAAACGATTAATTTCGTGCAAAGAAACGAAAATTTTCCCAAAGGCTTGAGCGCTAAGCCAAAACAGCGTTGAACACTGATTATGAGCGATTTTCCCAATATCATATCATCAAAGATCATTAGCAGCGAATGGAATGATTTCTGGAGCGAAGTGAAGCTGCCCGAGAACATAAATACCGGTGCAAAAACACTGTTGCTGAGCACGTATTTCACAGCCGGTGGCGCTGAAGATACGCAGCTGAAAAAAATGATGCAGGCCTGCCAATTGGCCGAAACGGATTATAATGTAGTGCAGGCTGAGGAGGGAAAAGTGTTGCCATGGCATCAGCTGCGTTCAAGTCTCAACCCTGACTATATCGTACTGCTGGGTATCACACCTAACCAGCTGGGTATTGCCGCCATATTCAATTTTTTCTACCCCACCCGTTTCAACGATCGCATTTTCATAGCGGCCCCATCGCTGCAGGAGCTGGAGAAACAGCCTGACACCAAGAAACAACTCTGGGCAAACGGACTGAAGCCAGCATTTGTCGACAAAGTGTACGGTAAAAGCTAAACCGATTGTCCACTCCACACCAAATACTGAAACAGTACTGGGGCTACGATAGTTTCCGGCCGCGGCAGGAGGAGATCGTGAACGCTGTATTGCAGGGTCGTGATCTGTTGGCGTTGTTGCCAACAGGTGGCGGCAAATCGCTGTGTTACCAGTTGCCCGCGGTGATGATGGACGGCTTTGCATTAGTCATATCGCCATTGATAGCACTGATGCAAGACCAGGTGGAACAACTTGAAAAGCGCGAGATCCGCGCAGTCTGTATACATGCGGGCATGCACTATAACGAGGTAAAGCGCATCCTGGAAAACATGGTGCACGGGCCGTATAAGCTGTTATACATTTCTCCCGAGCGTTTGCAATCAGAACTATTTCAAGAGTATCTGCCAGCTTTCAATATCAGCTTCGTAGCGGTAGATGAAGCGCATTGTATCTCGCAGTGGGGACATGATTTCCGTCCTGATTACCTGAAGATCGCAGGTATAAGAACCGGCAATGATGACGTGCCAATGACCGCCTTAACGGCCACAGCCACACCTGAGGTGCAAAAAGACATCGTTACCCAGCTGCGACTTGAGCGGCCTTCGTTCTTCGCTTCCGGCTTTGAGCGAACTAATATCTTCTACGAGGCCAGGAATTCCGACAATAAGAACGGCGATGTGCTGGATTGCCTGAAACGCAACCCCGGCACCAACATCATCTACTGCCGCAGCAGGAGGCAAACTGAAATACTGGCGACGTACCTGGTGCAGCATGGCGAACGTGCTTCGCACTACCACGCGGGTATGGCCAAAGACCGAAGGCAGCAAGTTCAGCAAGACTGGATGAACGGGAACGTACGTGTCATGGTCGCCACCACTGCATTTGGAATGGGGATAGATAAACCGGATGTGCGCTCCGTGATACACTATGACGTGCCCGAACATCTCGAAGCTTACTACCAGGAATCGGGCCGAGCAGGAAGGGACGGCAAACCATCGGTTTCACTATTGCTGTTCAACAAACTGAATATCAAAAATCTTATACAATCGCTGGACGTCCGCTTTCCACCGGAAGACTATCTGCGGAAAATATACCAGGCGGTTGCCGAATACCTGCAGGTACCCATCAGTGCCCAACCTGACAAGTATTTTGATTTTGACCTGGCTGATTTCAGCCGCAAATTCGGTTTTGAAGCAACTCCTGCATCCTACGCGCTCAAGCTCCTGGAGCAGGAAGGCCTCTGGACACTAAGCGAAGCGGTGTTCAGTCCGGCTACGGTACAATTCACCACCAGTCGTGAAGAATTGGATAACGTGATGCATGCCCACCCCGAGCTGGCAATGGCTATTACCGCACTGCTCAGGCTTTACGGTTCGGTATTCTACTATCCTACCCCAGTGCGCACAGCTGTGGTGGCAAAACAAATGAAAGTAAGGCGGGAACATGCTGATGCTCTGATCACGCGGCTGCACCATATGGAAGTGCTTGAATACAACAAACCCAAAGACGGCCCGCAATTGTTCTTCCATCATTACCGCGTCGACAGCAGGCACCTGATCATCGATGCAAAGCGCATTACGACACTTAAAAAACAGCACGAAGCAAGGCTGAGAGCGATGATCGCCTACCTGGAAACTGATGATGTTTGCCGTAACAGGCAACTGCTTGCTTATTTCGGCGAAGCAAAACAAACAGACTGCGGGCACTGCGATGTATGTGCTACAAAGCGCCCGCCGTCGTTTGAATCCGATGCTTTGCGTTCCCAGATACTCAGCAGGCTTTCTGAAAATGCTACCGGATTACGCCAACTGTCTTCGGCTTTTCCTCAGGCAATAAAAGAAGAGATTGGCTCGTTGATAAGACAGATGATCGATGAGGGACAGATAAAGATGCACGAAAATGGTACACTGTCAATAATAAAATAGCCGCGGGGATTTATACATTTGTCGCTACACATGGCTGAGAAAATACGTTTTTCGATAGTTGGTTTTGGAAACATAGGCCGCAGGCATGCCGAACACATCCTGCAAAACCCGGACACCGAACTGGTGGCTGTCTGCGATATAAAAGAGCAGGCAGGCACTAAGGTTCCAAGGGGAGTCACCTTCTATACCGACCTGGAGAAAATGCTCAGAGAAGCAAGGACTGATGTGCTTTGCGTATGCACACCCAACTACCTGCATGAACCCCATACCATCTCCGGGCTGAAGGCAGGACTGCACACTGTAGTGGAAAAACCCATGGCTATAAGCACGGCTGAATGTACACGTATGATAGCTGCGGCTGGGGAAACGGGAAAAACCATTTTTGCCGTAAAGCAAAACCGATACAACCCGCCCGTTCAGGCCGTAAAAAAGCTGATAGCTAACAATGAACTCGGCGAGGTATATATGATGCAGGTAAACTGCTTCTGGAACCGGGGCGATGCGTACTATGCAGAAAGTAGCTGGAGGGGAAAAAGAGACAAAGACGGCGGCTGCTTGTTTACCCAGTTCAGCCATTTTGTAGACATCCTTTACTATTTAAACGGCCGCGTCACCAACGCCGAGGGCTGGGTCCACAATTTTGCCCATAAACACAATACCGAGGTGGAAGATTCAGGCAGTTTTGTTCTACGCGGGGCAAACGGCACCATCGTCAATTTCAACTTCACTACCTGCGCCTATGAACGTAATATGGAGGGCTCCATTACGATATTTGCCGAAAAAGGCACTGTAAAAATAGGCGGACAATACCTCAATACCATTGAATATCAGAAACTTGGAGCTGCAACGCTGCCTGAAATAAATATCACTGCCAAGTCCAACGACTATGGTTTATACCAGGGCTCAATGAGCAATCATGATAAGGTGATCCAAAATGTCGTGGATGTATTACACCATGGCCATGCTGTGATGACGAGCGCCGAAGAAGGGCGCGAGGTTGTCCGCATGATAGAACAGATGTACGCGGGCTCAGTGCGGGTGTAGCAACACTTTTAGGGTGTTACCGCCTCCTTATCTTTCATCTCAAATACAGTTTTCAGGAATTTTAAAAACATCGCCTTAAAAAAAGCTTTGATCTTCGAGTGTTTTTCGTGATTTGTCGGGGCCATACAAAACATTTAGTCAAGGTAAACAAAAAACTCTCCTGCTTATCTCCTCTGCTTCTGAAATATTACCTCAAATTTAGTGCCGTCTGTTTAAATAATTGTTAATACTGTTAACAATCGTAAAATTAATTCCGATTTAATTTTTCGTGTTTTCTATAATAACCCAACTAAACGCTGGCTTCGCGGAATGGTATTTATGCTGTTGAGCTGCAAAAACAAACTCTATGGAAGTAAAGCATAATGAGTCCACCATTAACCGTCCCTGGGGCGAAAGGCCGCTGGATGCACCGCTGGTTCCCGTTGACCTCCATGCATTCACCCAGCAGCTGATGCAGGAAGAAGCCTGGCAGCGAAACGAACGCAATTCCATCACTGTATTCAAATCAGACGATTTTACGGTGGTGCTGATAGCATTACATAAAGATACCGAAACAAGGCCGGCTACAGTAGATGGTACAGGCTGCATGAGCCTGCAGGTACTGGAAGGGAGCATTAAGTTTAAAACCGAGGTCGAAACACTTGAGTTCAACCGGGGACAGATGGTGATGCTGCATGAGCATATTCCGTTCTCTATCACCGCGGCCGAAGAGTCGGTATGCCTGCTGACCATGGCCAGAGAAAACAAGAACAAATAAACTACCTTAGCCGCCTCATTGAGCACTCATGGCAGAAATTGGGCGATATAACACGCTGAGAGTTATAAAAAAGGTTGATTTCGGGCTTTACCTCGACGGTGGCGAAGGCGAAGAGATCTTGCTGCCCAAGCGTTTTGTCCCTCCTGGTGTGCAGGAAGGCGACGAACTGGAAGTGTTCCTTTACCATGATTCGGAAAACAGGGTTATTGCCACCACCCAACGCCCCAAAGCGCTTGCAGGAGAAATAGCCATGATGGAAGCTGTGGCGACGACCAAACAGGGCGCTTTCCTGGATTGGGGATTGATGAAGGACCTGTTCGTTCCGTTATCACAACAAGAGGAGCGCATGCAGGAGGGACACAGCTACTTAGTGCGGGTCTATATCGACGAACAAACCGGCCGTGTCGCAGCTACACAAAGGATAGCCCGCTTCTTAAGCAATGATGATCTGACTGTTACAGAAAGAGAACCAGTTGACCTTGTCGTTTACCAGAAGACAGATATCGGTTATAAAGTCATTATCAACAACCTGCATACCGGCGTCCTGCATTATAACGAGGTATTCAGGGAATTGCAGATCGGCGATAAAGAGAAAGGCTTCATCAAGACGATCCGCGAGGAGAATAAGATAGATGTTGCGCTGGGTGAGCGCGGTTATAAACGAGTTGAGGGCGAGGCCGAAAAGATATTGCGCCTGTTGCAGGAGAATGATGGCTACCTGCCCTACCACGACAAATCTGACCCGGACGATATTTATGAGTTCTTCGGCATGAGCAAAAAGACCTTCAAGATGACCGTCGGTGCACTGTACAAACAACAGAAAGTAGAACTGACCAAAACAGGCATCAAACTAATACAGGAATAAGAAAAAGGGCGCTTAGGCGCCCCTTAGTTTTTTAGGGAGGTACTCCTCACCTAACCTCTGTAAAAGCGTTCTCCTTTTCTTTTCCTTCCCCGACATCAATAGATATGCCAACGCGGCACCTGCAACAACAGCACCAACAGTCAATATCAACAAGGTATTGTCCTTGGGTTTGGGTGGTATGTATTTAAACCCTGCGGCATCAGCCACGGCCGGGTCATCCACATAACGTCCTTTCCGTGGTACAGCCAGGTCATCGAAATGCACAGAAAGATTGGTGAGGGCTATTCGCATCTCTTCACCGTTCATTGGCTGCCCATGTCCGCTGGCTACTATCTCCGGCTCCAGCTCAGCAAGGTTTTTTACAGATACACCTGCTGCCGTCCAGTCGTATGTGAAATACTTAGGGGGCCCCGAAAGCCTTTTCTTTTGCAGCATTACCGACATCACCGATTCCTGTTTGGTTGTTACTATGGCATCGCCGGCTATAAGCACTTTGTCGCGCTGACGGAAATAACTTACATGACCGGGAGCATGCCCCGGTGTGTTGACATATATCCAACCCGGGAGAAAAGGTATACTGCCATCCGGCGGCAATATCCGCAGGCGGTTCTCCACGTTAACAGGCTTCTTGGGATACATCCACGACACTTTCGCCATCAACCCTCCGCCCACTGTTGAATCCCCCGGTGGGTATGCCGACCTGCCACTCAGGTAAGGCAGCTCGAGATAATGGCAATAAATGGGCACATCCCATTCGTCAGCCAGTTTTTTCAGCGAGCCTGTGTGGTCGAAATGCCCATGCGTTAATAAGATCGCGTTGGGCCTGCTGTCTTCCCCAAAAAGCTCGGCAGCCATTTTTTTGATCTTTGGCGCTGAGGATTTTAACCCTGTATCGATCAATACCCAGGATTGGTCTTCAGGGTTCTGCACCATGTACATGTTCACGAAAATGTCCTTGGTTCCCCACACATGAGGCGCTACCTCAAAGAACAGTTTTGTTTCTTCCTTATGCGTTATTTCTTCTTTCATAGAGCTTTTGATTGTCATTACGTCAAACCCCGGCAGAGCGGTGCAACACGGGTTGTGTTTGCTATATACGGCTATAAAAACATGCCAGTTGAGACCTACATAATCGACCAATTACCTATTTTTGGCACCAAAGCAACCCTATATGAGAAAGTTAACTACTGCACTGTTTACCCTTCTATTACTTTGTGGCCACATTTACGCGCAAAATCTGCCTGTGCCGAAATATGTCAAGACCATTGACCTTCCAATGGGACAGCTTGCTATAGAATTCAACGGCAAATTGTACTTCATGGCCCAAAATGCGTTATGGGTGAGTGACGGCACGCAGAACGGAACACAAAAAGTCACTGAGCTTGGCATTATTGAAATGAAAGTATTTAACGGAAAAATGTATTTCGTCGCGAATGACAATACTGGTTATGACCTATGGGAGAGTGATGGCAATGCAACCGGAACTAAAAAAGTGAAAGATATTAGCGCCATAAACGGACGTGGAATTATCACGTCCTACATAGATTTCACCATGGTTACTGCCGGCAGCGAAATGTTTTTCTATGCAGACGACGGTATTCACGGCATTGAATTGTGGAAAACCGATGGAACATCCGGCGGAACTCAAATGATAAAGGATATCAATCCCGCCGGGGATATTCTTGACACCACCAACGGCGAACTGCCAAAAGCCTGCATTGCCGTAATGAACAATAAAGTATATTTTTCTGCTAATGACGGTACGACAGGACCGGAGTTGTGGGTGACTGATGGAACGTCATCAGGAACTCATCTTGTGAAAGACATCTACTCCGGTACGTCTACATTCAATACAGGGCCCGAACGTTTTATGCTCTTTAATGGCAACCTGATATTTTGCGCAAACGATGTCAATACCGTACACATGTACAAAACCGACGGAACGGACCCAGGCACCGTCGCTATCGGAGACACTGTATACAGTACTATGTCTGACTATGCAATAGTCGGTAATAAGCTGTTTTTTATTGGTGGAAAAGGGCAAACGACTGGGCTCATGGTTCTGGACGGTACACCGACAGGAACCCAACTCGTCAAAGAACTGCAGTTAAACAAGATCGCGGCTGGGAACTGGGGCAATACCGGGTTCCTGGTTCCGTACAATGGTAAAGTATATTTTCCTGCATCATTTATCACGCCACCTTACGAGTACGAATTGTGGGTCAGCGACGGCACCGATATTGGAACTGTTGAGTTTAAAGATGTTACACCTGCCGGCAACTTCGCATCATATCCCAGCCAGTTAACGTTGTTTGGCGGGCATCTGTATTTCCGCGCACGTGATACCGGGTTCATCAGTAAGATATGGCGGACAGATGGAACGGACGCCGGTACTCAGCAAATCGTCTATCCGGGCAGCGACATAACTTCATTTTCCGGACGACTCGTTGGGATGACGTTGAGTCGTGCTGCTTTGATACCGTTCGGTAACAAGTTATTCTTGGGTAACCACTGGAATTATTATGAAGGGCATTCACTGTATATGCTCGATATGTTTCCCGACAAAATAGAAGATGTTACCGATGTGCAGTTCATGATATACCCGAATCCGGCAACCGAGTATATATATTTTAACAAGGCTGAATGGAGTAAAATTGCAGTTCACAATATGTCCGGTCAGGAGATGGAAATCAGCTATACCGGCAACTCAGTTTATATTGGTCACCTCGCTCCGGGCATTTATATATTGACGCTCAGCAACGATCACCAGGTTGTCCAAAAAAACTTCGTTAAAGAATAAAAGAAAAAACCTTGCTCCTAACGCAAGGTTTTTTATTTTAACACAGGTTTTGACTTTTACTGTCTAAATTCAGCAGTTAAGAGCGTTGGCATCAAATGAACTGGAAAGAGCTAAAATGGCGGATCAGATATTTCCTGCAATATTTCCCTTTTACAATTAATACAGTTTTATGCGCAGCAGCGGCATATGCGGCTTATAAATTGCTGTACATGCCTGCACCTAAGGAAGATCCTGCTCCTTTCCGTCCCTTCATCATCCTGATGGGCAAAATGGTTTTCTGGTTTGCCATTGCATTAGTTGGGTTGTCTATACTCAGCACAATAGTTAGCTGGCTCTACTATCTCTGGCTGAACCACAGCAAAAAATACCAGCTTGAAGTAAACTTTACTACCGAAACCAAAAACGGAAAGAAGAACAAGCTTTACCTAAATGCTTTGCTAAAAGGTGTTCGCAGGCCAATTCTTGGTTTTATCAAGGGACGGTTGTTTTACGACGACCATCAGCTCACTGATAAGTTCAGCCTGCTATCAAACAAGCGTAAAGAAAACAGCATCTGGCGCGCAGCCATCGCCGGCCGCAGCCGGATGAACCTGCCTGACATCAAAGAATACCAGTTGAAAGGCGGCTTTCTCTACTTCGAGGACATGCTGCATATTTTCTCGCTGGCAGTGAGTCAACCGATAGCCGGACATTTTTATCAGCCACCTGTATTGGCCAAAGACGATGACCGTGACGTGTTTCCGAAGAAAACGGAGACGATGGATGTGCGCATAGAACAGCTGCGACGTGTTGAAGGCGAATACCTGAACTATAAGGATTTTGAAAGCGGCGATGATGTAAGGCGCATTGTGTGGAAAGTATATGCCAAAAACCGCGAACTGGTGGTGCGCGTACCTGAAATGTTTGAGCCTTACGCGTCACATCTCTACTTCTATGCATCGTTTCATGCCTCGGTAAAAAGCCAGTGGTTGAATGAGGGCTACCTGAAGGAGATGCTGAACTACTACAAAAACAGCGTGTGGACGGTGTATGATACTTTGTCGCAGAAAGAATGGGACCTTAGGTTTATCCCCGATCAATCGTTTAATGTACCTGAGCATTTATCGGTACCCGAGCGCAGCGCACGTATCATCAGCAATAGCTCCTGGCATCGCGATAAATCGCTTAACCAGTATTTCAATCCGCGGCAGGCTACTGTGTTGTGTGTTTCCTCCTTTACCGATCCGGATGAGCTTAGAAATATATTGGAGCAATGCGATTCGGGAACTGTAGTCTATTTCGTGAAATTGTCGCGGGTATTCCGTCATTTTGTGGCGTGGAACTGGCTGAAGCGCCTGATACTCCTGCCACCCAAAGACAGGCTGAACAAACTACGCAGCCGCTGGATATTTTCGCCTATTCGCCTGCAGGTACAGCGCAGGGAAAAAGAACTGGAGGAGATATTGAAACGAAGCAATGTTACTTCAGGTACTCTATAAAAAAACCGCCGGCTTTGAGCCGGCGGTTTTTTTATAAGTCAGTTCTTATTTTAAGTCACAGATCTTTATAGAACCATAGCCTTCGTCATCAATAGACTCCAGGCTCATTTTTTCACAATCGGTTTCAGCAGCTCCCCGACTCTTTGCCTTTACATCAACTATACGCGTTTTGGTATCCCTAAGCGTGTGTTCAAAATATTCTTCGCTCGTGCACTCACAGTCGTAACTCTTATTGCAAGACACCGCTGAAATGGCTACGAAAAGTAAAAGAAACGGGAAGTATGCCTTCTTCATGAATTGTAATTTGAACTAAAAATAGAAAAAAACATCTTTAAGAGGTAGTGTTCACAAAATTTCCAAATAATAAAAAAAGCCTGTCAGAGAACAGGCTGGAAAATATGATGTACAAATAATTATTCGTCTATAGAACACCTGGTTATATGCCCGGTGCCGTTATTGTTCATACTGCTGTCCCGTAGCTTCGCGCACTCCTGAACAGCGGTGTATTTACGCGATCCGTTGTACTCGTGTTTTATGGCCTTGGTACCCACCACCTGGTAGTCTGCGTAGCTGGTTGTTTCGCAGCTACAGTTATAGGTCTTCAGGCAAGAACTAAGGCTGATCAAAGAAAGGCATACAGTAGTGACTAGAATCCCGGATTTCATAAGAAGGACCAAATTTTGTACAATATAATACGCCTTCCTCAAATTTTCACCACATATACGAAACAATTATATTTCATCTTGCCGTGGGTAATTTTATGACGGTTTCACCTTCATCATTTTTGGCGATACCGAATTGTCCGTTATCCGCCATTTCGCGAATGAGGGATACCACACTATCCTCGCGTATAGATGGATCGAGCGAATGCATGTACGTGATGACACGCGATTGCTTCACCTCAGTGTCATGAATAAAGTTGTCGTGAATGTAAGATATCAGTTCTTGTCGAATGGCTTCTCCGTCCATAATTGAAGTTTCAATAACCCCAATAAAAACATGCCTAAAGAAAAAAGTCCCGCCTTGCGGGCGGGACTTTCTCTATCATTTTAGCACTAATTACTCAGCGCCAACTTTTTTGCCTTTAGCTTTTGCTACTACTTCCTCTTCGATATTGCGCGGAGCAGGTGCATAGTGGCTGAACTCCATTACCGAAGTTGCACGGCCTGATGACAATGAACGCAGTTGGGTAACATAACCGAACATTTCGCTCAGAGGTACTTTCGCTTTGATCACCTGCAGGTTGTTACGGCTGTCCATGCCTTCCAGCATAGCGCGACGACGGTTAAGGTCGCCTGTTACATCACCCATGTACTGGTCAGGAGTAGTTACTTCTACTTTCATGATCGGCTCCAGGATAACCGGTTTAGCCTTACGGCCAGCCTCACGGAAACCTGATTTAGCGCAAAGCTCAAAAGACATCGCATCAGAATCGACCGCGTGGAATGAACCATCGAATATACGTACCCTCATGTGCTCTACAGGGAAGCCAGCCAGTGGACCAGTGGTCATAGATGCCTCGAAGCCTTTTTGTATCGCAGGGATGAATTCACGTGGAATAGAACCACCGAAGATATCGTTCACAAACTGGTAAGTTCCTTTGCCTTCTTTCAGGAATTCTTCATCTGCAGGGCCGATCTCGAACTGGATGTCAGCGAACTTACCGCGGCCACCGGTTTGTTTCTTAAATACTTCACGGTGTTCGATCCTTGTAGTGAACGCCTCTTTATAAGCAACCTGGGG
>CAMPKG010000030.1 GCA_946887085.1 uncultured Sphingobacteriales bacterium | reverse complement strand
TGTTAAAGGTCTGGTCAGAAGCGGGAAATAACGTAAATTACATGTTGGTTTTATACAGGATTAACAGGCATTTCGTAGCAATATGCGTTTAATCCCATGTTTTAAATGGACGAAAAACTGAATATCAAAAGGAAGCTTCCTTATCCACAGACCGTTGATTACTTCTTCTGAAAAAAAGGAGGCGTTTAAATACTTTCGTAAGCACCTCCCGATTAACATTTAACCCAAAGAAATTTAGAATATGAGCAGCAAGCAGGCAAAAGGCAATGGGCTTTCGTTTCAACGCCAGTATACACGCGATGGCGTGAGCCCCTACGAAATGTTCGAGTACGATTACCGCACCTCGGTGATTCGTAACCCGAATGGCGAGAAAGTATTTGAGATGACCGACGTGGAAGTTCCCAAACACTGGTCGCAGATAGCAACAGATATACTCGCACAGAAATATTTCCGGAAAGCAGGCGTGCCGCAGCCCAATGGCAGCACCGGCCGCGAAACTTCTATAAAACAGGTAGCCCACCGCCTGGCTCATTGCTGGCGCAGCTGGGGCGAAAAATACGGATACTTCGCATCTAAGACCGATGCCCAGGTCTTTTATGAAGAACTGGTGTATAGCATTATGACGCAGAGCTGTGCTCCTAACTCACCGCAGTGGTTCAATACAGGCCTGCACAGCAGCTACGGCATAGAGGGCAAAGCACAAGGCCACTATTATGTAGATCCAGCTACCGACAAGCTGGAACGCTCTAAGAATGCCTACGAGCGTCCTCAGCCTCACGCATGTTTCATACTCAGCGTAGATGACGACCTGGTGAACGATGGTGGCATCATGGACCTTTGGGTGCGTGAGGCGCGCATCTTCAAATATGGCTCTGGTGTAGGCACCAATTATTCCAATATCCGCGCTGAAGGTGAAAAACTCAGTGGTGGTGGTACCTCCAGCGGTCTCATGAGTTTCCTCAAGATAGGCGACCGCGCAGCAGGTGCCATTAAAAGCGGTGGTACAACAAGGCGCGCAGCCAAAATGGTATGCCTCGATTTGGATCACCCTGAAGTAGTTGATTTCATCGACTGGAAGGTGGAAGAAGAAAAGAAAGTAGCGGCACTTATTGCTGCAGGCTATTCTTCCGACTATGAATGTGAAGCCTTCAAAACCGTATCGGGACAGAACTCTAACAACTCCGTACGAATACCCAACGAATTCTTCCGCCGCCTTGCAAACAACGAAGATTGGGAAATGACTTCCCGCAGCGATGGCAAAGTGATGAGAAAGATGCCAGCTCGTGAGCTATGGGAAAAAATATCTTATGCTGCATGGCGCTGTGCTGACCCGGGTACGCAATACGATACAACGATCAATGAATGGCATACTTGTCCGGAGGGTGGAGCGATACGCGCTTCCAATCCTTGTTCTGAGTACATGTTCCTCGATAATACTGCCTGTAACCTCGCTTCGCTAAACCTGCGTCGCTTCTTCAACGAAGAAGACAACACCTTCGACGTTGCGGGCTTTGAATACATGACGCGCCTGTGGACCGTAGTACTGGAAGTATCGGTACTGATGGCCCAGTTTCCTTCACCGGAAGTGGCCCAACTGAGCTACGACTATCGTACCCTTGGTTTAGGTTATGCCAACCTTGGCTCTATGTTGATGGTGAGTGGTATACCCTACGATAGTGAAGAAGCCCGCGCCATAGCAGGAGCCATCACAGCCATAATGAATGGTGTTGCTTACAAAACATCTGCTGAAATGGCGCAAGCCCTCGGCGCTTTCCCGCGTTACGGGGAAAATAAAGAGCACATGCTTCGCGTAATGCGCAATCACCGTGCTGCTGCTTACGATGCGGTAGATGCATATGAAGGTATAGAGCTGAAGCCGATGGGTATCAATGCCAAATATTGCCCTGACTACCTGCTAACTGCGGCCACCAAAGCCTGGGATGACGCAGTGCAGCTCGGTGAACAATACGGCTACCGTAATGCACAGGCAACTGTAATCGCACCAACGGGAACTATAGGTCTGGTAATGGATTGCGATACTACCGGTGTAGAGCCTGATTTCGCTCTGGTGAAATTCAAAAAGCTTTCCGGTGGTGGTTATTTTAAGATCATCAACCAGTCTATACCAGCAGCGCTGAAGAACCTCGGCTACACTCCTGAGCAAATGGACGCAATAGTGAAGTATGCCAGGGGTCATGCAACATTTGCAGGTGCTCCATACATCAATCATCAAAGTCTAAGCGAAAAGGGTTTCATCAGTGACGAACTGAAGAAACTGGATGCCGCTGTAGAAAGCGCTTTTGAGATAGGCTTCGTATTCAACGTATATAATCTTGGTGAGGAATGCCTGAGGCGTTTGGGCTATACCCCTGAACAGTATTTCGCTACCGACTTCAGCCTCTTACATGAACTTGGTTTCAATGATGACGAAATAGAAGCAGCCAACGATTACGTGTGCGGAACAATGATGATAGAAGGAGCACCATACCTGAAAGAAGAGCATCTGCCTGTATTCGACTGCGCCAACAAATGCGGCCGCAAAGGTGAGCGTTACATACATGCACATGGCCACATCCGCATGATGGGGGCAGTGCAGCCATTCATAAGCGGCGCTATATCAAAGACGATCAACCTGCCGAACGAAGCGACGGTTGAAGAAATAAAAGATTGCTACCAGCTCAGCTGGCAGCTTGCCCTAAAGGCTTGTGCGCTGTATCGCGATGGTTCTAAACTGAGCCAGCCGCTGAGCAACAAGAGCGATAAGAAAAAGAAAGAAGAAACCAAAGAAGAAGAAAACAGCCAGATAGTTGATCTCAGTCAGCTGACTGTTGACGACCTGTTTGAAGAAGTAAACAAGCGCGTACAGGCCAGCCCTGATACACAGCTGAAACGCCAGTTGAGTCGCATTGTAGAACGCAAGCAACTACCGGCCAAGCGTCGTGGCTATACCTTCAAGGCCAAAGTAGGAGGCCAGCCATTGTTCGTTCGCACGGGTGAGTACGGTGATGGAACCATAGGAGAAGTATTCCTCGATATGGCCAAAGAAGGGGCCACTATGCGCAGTCTTATGAACAGCGTTGCCATAGCTGTGTCGGTTGGTCTGCAATACGGTGTCCCCCTGGAAGAATTCGTGGATAAATTCACATTCACTCGCTTTGAACCATCGGGCGTAGTAGAGCATCCGAATATTAAGACTGCTACCTCGGTGCTGGACTTTGTGTTCCGCCTGCTCGCTTATGAATACCTCGATCGTACAGACCTGGTACATGTGCCGGACCCGAATAAATTATCGCAGGAGGATGAACAGGCGCAGGAATTGTCCCAGGTGCGCGTAACCGCTCCTCAGCCTACGCAAAAGCAGAAATCACCATCGGTAACGCCTACGCCCGTAAATACAGCAGCGCAGAATGCTTCTGATGTAAAAAAGCTGATGGGGACCAGTGCCGATGCGCCTGCCTGCCGCAACTGCGGTAACATCACCCTCAGGAACGGAACTTGCTACATGTGCCCTAATTGCGGCACTACTACAGGTTGCAGTTAATAAAAGCTAGTTTAAACAATAGATATAGTGTGTCAATGCCCGGTATGGTTCGCCCTGCCGGGCTCGTTTTTACACGGTAAAAAAATTTTGGCACGCTTTGTGGTAATATGGGATTATTAATCATCTTTGCAACCAAATAGTTTTTATGAAGGCAAAATTTTTACTTTTTACGCTTACCATTCTGTCGCCGCTGTTCTCGCTGGCGCAGCCTATGTTTACAGCTAACCTCACCATATTTTCAGAGGATGGCGATAAGTTCTACCTCGTACTCAACGGGGAGCGCCAGAACAATGTTCCGCAGACTAATCTTCGCATAGAAGACCTGCCGCAACCTTACTACAACGCCAAAATTATTTTTGAAGATAAAAGCATCGCTGATGTATCAAAAAACAACCTCGCGGTTGCAGACCCGGGCAGTGGCCAGGCAATGGACGTGACGTATAAGATAAAAAAGGACGGTTCCGGCAAGGCTAAGCTACGCTATTTCTCGGCTATCCCTATTGCACAGGGCTATGTTGCTCCGTCTAACGTATATGTAATGCACTATGGCAATCCCGCAGGTGCTATGGGCGGAACGGTGAGCAAGACTACCACTACCACCACCACTACCGGCGGCAGCACGGTAGGGGCCAGTATGAACGTGAACGGCATGAATGTAAATGTATCTGTCAACGACCCGCTGATGAACGGTACAGTAAGCCACACCACCACTACTACAACTACTTCTTCCTATTCAGACGACCGTAATTACAGGAACTCTGAACCGGTAAATGATTGCTATGCCATGAAGAGCGGTAACTTCCAGTCTGCCAAGGCTACCATCAGTAATGAGAGCTTTGACGAAACAAGGCTTTCAACTGCCAAGAGCATTATAGCCAGCAACTGCCTCACATCTGACCAGGTACTGGAGATATGCAAGCTGTTCTCTTTTGAGCAGTCAAGGCTTGATTTTGCAAAATGTGCTTACGGTAAGACTGTAGATCAGAACAATTACTTTAAAGTGAACAACGCATTCTCTTTCTCTGCCAGCAAGGATGAATTGAACAACTACATCAGCGGAAGATAGATCAGAACGATATTAAGTCCTGGACGCCTTGCACATTTGCAGGGCGTTTTTTTTGTAACTTGATCAAAATATAGTTTATGGGTTTTATTATTCTGGGTGTTATCCTGCTGATTGCCGGTGGTAGTCTTGCGCGCATCAACGACAAAATGCGTGGTCTTTCAAAGCCACTGATTCCTGCTGCTTTTATATTAATAGCTATTGGCATTGCATCAGCATGTTTTGTGCAGATAGATGCAGGCCAGGTAGGCGTGCAGAAGCTTTTCGGGCGTATTAAGAACGACGTGTTGCCAAGTGGTCTGCATTTTGTAAATCCACTGGTGGATGTAAAGGAAATAGACATCAAGACTCAGAATTATACAATGAGCGGAATACATGATGAAGGGGAGAGTGCCAGTGACGATGCTATAAGAGTGCTCACTGCGGATGGCCTTGAAGTAATTATAGACCTTACTGTTCTTTACAGGGTCTTGCCTACGGATGCTCCCAGGCTGCTGCGTGAAACAGGGGCTGACTACAACGACAAGATAGTTCGTCCCATCTCCCGAACTGCCATCCGCGATAACGCTGTTTACTACGATGCCATTTCCTTGTATTCTACACGCAGGGATGAATTTCAAAATCGCATTTTCTCTACACTTGAAAAACAAATGAAATTGCGTGGACTTGTGCTGGAAAGCCTGCTGGTGCGCAACATTACTTTGCCTGCCTCTGTAAAGAAAGTAATTGAGCAGAAAATATCTGCTGAGCAGGAAGCACAGAAGATGAAATTCGTGTTGCAGAAAGAAGGCCAGGAGGCTGAAAGAAAGAGGGTGGAGGCTCAAGGCATTGCCGACTACCAGCGCATTATTAGTGAGAGCCTTACAGATAAGCAGTTGCAGTACGAACAGATAAAGGCAATGAAAGAGCTGGCAACCTCTGATAATTCTAAGGTGATTATTATGGGTAAAGGAAATACCCCTGTGATACTGGATAGTAAATAGGAATACATTTTTTATTTTTACTTTTTTACTTTTACCACATGGACGACAGTCATGAACAGTTACGGTACCCTATAGGGCGCTACGAAGCCCCGGACCGTTACGAACCGGAACTACAAAACGAATGGATCACAGCAATTGAAGCCCTGCCCGGCTGGTTGGACGTTTGCATTGAAAACCTCGATGCTGAACAATTGGAAACTAGCTACCGCCCCGGCGGCTGGACAGTGAACCAGGTCATACACCACATAGCCGATAGCCACATGAATGCTTACATAAGGCTGAAGCTGGCACTCACCGAAGATAGTCCTGTTGTAAAGCCATACGAAGAAAAGCTCTGGGCAGAGCTCCCCGATGTAAAGTCTGTACCCGTAAATGTTTCTATTACATTATTGCATGCACTGCACCGCCGTTGGGGACAAACGCTGCGCAATATGCAACCGGAAGATTGGGAACGCACCTATTATCATCCCGAACATGAGCAATATGTTCCGCTCTGGCAAATGACCGATCTCTATGCCTGGCATGGTCGTCATCACATGGAACAGGTTCGTCAGCTGAGGCAACGGAATGATTGGTAATATATACTGATAGCGTCTGTACGGCTTTTCGCCGTCAGCACGCGTTACAGGAATGCATACATTTTTCAAACTTTCCGCATTACCTTTAAGTCACAAACACAGATATTTATGGAAACAGGAATGCTCCACCTCCACAATGTAGTTCGCTGGTTTATTGTATTGTTCGCCATTCTTACGCTTGCCAAAGGTATCAGCGGCATGAGCGGCAATAAGCCATTCAAAAAAGCCGACAAACGCTGGGCGCTATTCCTGATGATATCTGCCGATATCCAATTGATCCTGGGTTTGTACCTCTACTACGTCAAAAATTGGCTCAATGTCCTGACCGGTGGCGGCGCTATGGCCAATAAGACTTTGCGTTTCTGGTCCGTTGAGCACCTTGCAGGTATGCTCATAGCTATCATACTCATTCACCTGGGCTATAGTGCAGCCAAAAATGTGAAACTGCCCGATGCCATGCGTTATAAAAGGATGTTCTGGTACACGCTCATAGCTGTTATAGTTATAGTAGCCACTGTGCCCTGGCCTTTCCGCGAGGAAGTTGGCCGTCCATGGTTCCCCGGAATGTAATATAGCGTGAGAACCATATTCCAACCTTTCTATACAGCCTGGGTGCTGGTAAGTTTTCTTATCTGCATACTGGCAGCATTCCCCATATTCTTTATAGTTGCCCTGTTCAATAGCATCAAAGCCCGGCGAACCATGTGGCGCATTGTTCGCTACTGGTCCATTGGCTGGTTATGGATCATTGGTATGCCTGTTCGCATACGGGGAAAGATGCCCGCAGGCGATAAATATGTGATAGTGGCCAACCATATTTCTTACATGGATACCCTGGTTATCTTCCCGGCTATCCCTTTCTACTTCCGGGCACTGGGCAAGTTTGAAATGTCTAAATGGCCCTTGCTGGGGTTTATCTATAAGCAACTGGTGATAATGGTAAAGCGCGACAGCGCCCACAACCGTGCCCGTAGCATGCGCCTTATGTGGCGGGTATTGCACAAAGAGAGCAGCATCATCATATTCCCGGAAGGCACTTTTAACGAGACCGGGCAGCCCCTTAAGGAATTCTATGATGGTGCCTTTCGCCTTGCCATCAATACGAAAACAGCCATTCTGCCCATCCTTTTCCCCGACACCCCGGACCGCTGGCATTACAGCCACTGGTGGAAACTATGGCCCGGCCGTAACCGCGCCGTCTATCTTGATCCGATTCCGGTAGATGGCCTCTTCCTGGAAGATGTACCTGCCCTGAAGGAAAAGGTCTATAAGATAATGGAAGCAGAGCTGGTAAAACTGGGCTATAATACTGCCAATTAAGCCTCCCTTTATAAATTAAGCCAATATTATCCCTTTCCACACCCTTTATTTCCGTAATTTTGCGCAAATTTTTCACGAAGAGTCATGGCATTACAAGTCGGCATAGTGGGTTTACCCAATGTAGGAAAATCAACCTTATTCAACGCGGTGAGCAACAGCGCCAAGGCGCAGGCTTCCAACTACCGCTTCTGCACCATAGAACCCAACGTTGGCCAGGTAGACGTACCCGATGAACGAATTAACAAGCTGGCCGAACTGGTACAGCCCCAGCGTATAGTGCCGACCACTATAGAATTCGTGGACATAGCCGGCCTCGTAAAGGGTGCCTCTAAAGGCGAAGGCCTCGGTAACAAGTTCCTCGCCAATATCCGCGAGGTAGATGCCATCGTCCACGTTATCCGCTGCTTCGAGGATGAAAACATTCTCCGCGAAGAAGGTGAGATCAACCCGGTAAGCGACAAGGAAATAATCGATACGGAACTCCAGTTCAAAGACCTCGACAGCGTGGAAAAGAAAATAGCCCGTACCGAGAAAATAGCCAGGAACGATCCCAAAGCAAAACGCCAGTTGGAAGTGCTGCTCAAGTGCAAAGAGCACCTCTTCCAGGGTAAAAATATCCGTGGTCTGCAGCTGGAAGGTGAGGACTTTGAAGCGATAGCAGACCTCTTCCTGCTCACGCAGAAGCCTGTGCTCTATGTAGCCAACATAGACGAAGCTGCCATACACACAGGCAATAAATATTCAGAAGCACTGGTAAAAGCAGCTACTGATGAAGGTGCTGGTGTGATAGTAATGAACAACTCCATCGAAGCCCAGATATCCGAAATGGAAAACGAGGAAGACAAAGAACTTTTCCTCTCTGAGTATGGCCTCACAGAGCCGGGACTTAACAGGCTTATCCGTGCGGCATATCAATTGCTCAATCTCATCACCTACTTCACAGCTGGTGTACAGGAAGTCCGCGCCTGGACCATACACCGCGGTTGGAAAGCCCCGCAAGCCGCCAGTGTCATTCACACGGACTTCGAAAAAGGCTTCATAAAAGCTGAGACCATTGCCTACGATGACTACGTAAAATATGGCAGCGAAGCCTCAGTCCGCGAGAACGGCCGCCTGCGTATAGAAGGCAAAGAGTACATAGTGCAGGATGGTGACGTACTCCATTTCAGGTTTAACGTATAAAGAACTTCGATCCCTTCCTCAGGGAAGGGCAACTGGCAACTCCCCTCCTGTTTTTAGGAGGGGTCTTCGCGCAGCGAAGGGGGAGGTTTTACAGCGAACGAGCAGAGAACACAACCAAACAAAAAAACTCCCCGTCTGGCGCGGGTGTTCCGCAGGGCCACCCGTGCCCGCACAAGAAAACCGGTTTCAAACCGGCTGTTTCCTGCCTTAGCAGGAACCACACAGCGGGTAAGCAGATAAACACAGTCACCCAACACGAGAGCAAGAACGCGAGGTGAGATTGCTTCGTGCCTCGCAAAGACGATAGGACGAGCGGCCCCCGCTGCCGCAAATTTGCCACCCGGGCTATTTAGATATCCTCAAAACTATAACCACAGAGGCCGAGCAGCAGGTCGGTGTCTGTCCATACTATTTTCTTCTTGTCTTTGATAGCTTGGGGAACAAGTTCATTTATAATAAAGTCGGCAGCCCGAAAGCTGCCGAGGTGTTCCGGCCCGTAAGCCAGTACACCACAAATATACGAATTATAATACCCGTCCGGCGCGGGTGTTCCGCAGGGCCACCCGTGCCTGCACGAGAAAACCGGTTTCAAACCGGCTGTTTCCTGCCTTAGCAGGAACCACACAGCGGGTAAGCAGATAAACACAGTCACCCAACACGAGAGCAAGAACGCGAGGTGAGATTGCTTCGTGCCTCGCAAAGACGATAGGACGAGCGGCCCCCGCTGCCGCAAATTTGCCACCCGGGCTATTTAGATATCCTCAAAACTATAACCACAGAGGCCGAGCAGCAGGTCGGTGTCTGTCCATACTATTTTCTTCTTGTCTTTGATAGCTTGGGGAACAAGTTCATTTATAATAAAGTCGGCAGCCCGAAAGCTGCCGAGGTGTTCCGGCCCGTAAGCCAGTACACCACAAATATACGAATTATAATACCCGTCCGGCGCGGGTGTTCCGCAGGGCCACCCGTGCCTGCACGAGAAAACCGGTTTCAAACCGGCTGTTTCCTGCCTTAACAGGAACCACACAGTGGGTGAGCAGATAAACACAGTCACCCAACACGAGAGCAAGAACCATCCTTCGCGGAAAAGCTACGGGCTGGCAGGCGCGAGGTGAGGATTGCCACGCCGCGTCAGCTGAGATCATGCCGTCAACTTTCGGTTCATTTGCGGCTCGCCCGCCCGGATGAAAAATCCGTTCGGACGGGCAATGACGGTTGGGCGAGCGGATTAGGATGAGAGCAAGAACGTAGCGTCGCGGAATTGCTACGGGCTGGCAGGCGTGAGGTGAGATTGCCACGCCGCATCATCGGTTGGAATTGGTTCATCGTCCGGTTCATTTGCGGCTCGCAAAGACGGTTGGGCGAGCGGATTAGGATGAGAGCAAGAACAATCCTTCGCGGAAATGCTACGGGCTGGCAGGCGTGAGGTGAGATTGCCGCGCCGCGTCAGCGGTGGGAGTGGGCTCATCATTCGGTCCATTTGCGGCTCGCAATGGCGGCTTGGGGTTGAGGGGAGTTATAGACCCAGATAAAACAACGAAACAGATGCGGGGGCACCTGTTTCGTTTATGTACATCATAATTGCGCACTTGTGTAGTCGTCGTCTGTAAGCCTTGCCTGTCTATTTTAGTAAAACATAGAGAGGACGGCTGCTATCGTTGTTGCTGTCGTTCCTATAAATACTATCCACTTTTTCATAGCCCATTCTTTTATTGATAGTATAGTAATTAAAACCGTTCCGCCGTGTCCGGCTGAATGTTAAAAAGGGGATATGGTTTGGGGTGGGTAGCGCTATCGCAGTCGGGCTGTGGATCAGGAGCTCAGCAGGCCTTCGCCCTTCGGCTCCGCTCAGGATGACAGCTCAGGCTGACAGTATGAGGGGCAGAGTTTAAAAAGTTTGTCACGGTGAGCTGTCATCCTGAGCGCTCGTCGAAGGGCGAACCATTGGCGGGAAGCGTTTCTCAGCTGAACATCTAACCCTCACCAGGCCTTCGACTAGCGCTCAGGCTGACAGATGAGGGCAGGCCTTCGCCCTTCGGCTCCGCTCAGGATGACAGCTCAGGCTGACAGTATGAGCATGAAAAAAGCGGGCACTTGGGTGCCCGCTCATGAATATATTTTGATGTGCTTATGGTATGAGGGTGATAGTGCCGATGTTGGTTTCGGCGCCGTAGGTAACCTGAACATTGGTTTGGGTGTAGGCCTGGAGGCCGAGTATGCCGGGTTCTACATAGACAGTATAGGTTCCATCTACCATACCGCTGAACATAAAGAATCCGTTGGCATCGGGGATGGCGCTGAGGGTATCTGTGCCTTGTATGGCGTAAACTGTAGCCATAGCATTAAGGGGCATTATATAACCTTTGAGGCGGCCATTGGTCTGTGCACTATAGGCGCGGATGACCGGCTTGAGCTTGTAAGCGCCATTACCGGTCTGCACGATAGACTTACCCGCATCGAAATCGATCCAGAAAGTATAGGCTCCACCGGCAACGAGCGTCTCTTTCAGGTTGAGCTTGAGGCCGCTTTCCTGGGCTGAGGGAGTGCCGAGGTCATAGCTGGCGCCATTAACCACTACAGAGTTGTTATTACCCAAAACGAGGCGTATCTGGCTTACCTTACCGGCAGGAACAGTAGCTTCCATTAGGAGGGTGTCAACACCATTGGCAAAATCAAGCAGATCGTATATACCGGGGCGGATGGGTGCAACAGTAACTGCAGATGAACCTTCAACAGTCAGCACCACCTGCTGAATATCAACATATACGTGATCATAGTCGCCGGGGGCGTCAGTGAGGCGCATGCTTACCTTAGCTGTGCCGCCACCATTGTTGTTGTTGTTGTTATTACTATCACCATCCTTTTTACAGGAATTCATTGACAGGGCGACTCCCATCATCATCACAAGCAGCAAGATCTTAGTTTTCATAATTGCAATTTTAAGAGAGCGTTAATAACATTGTGCCAGTCTGCACAAACAGATGAGTAATAACTAATTGTAAGCAGGCCCAGGCCTAATAAAGGGACAAAGGCTGATAAGGCTGCCGATGAATTTCCCGCAGCTATCGCAGACATACGCAAATGTTCTTCGATGTTCATTTCCTGTGGAGAACGGGATTTTAACAATTGCTTTAAGGTATTGAGGTTCTTAATTTTATAGCAGGCATTTGTTTTGTTGTAACTTCAATAGAGAACCTAAAACGATGTTTTTATGACCTTAAGCGAAACATGGTTCATAGACGGATATATAGATTTTGAGCTTCAGAAATACCGACTCCTCGCCTACCTGAAAGAGGTGAACAAATACTTCCACGAAACGAAGCTGTACCCGCAGTTGTCGGACATGATCTTCCACTATAAGAACCTGGTGGCCTTTAAAGAGAACAAGCAGTTTCTGCAGAATAGTTTCCCGAAAGAATTGACTAAGGTAGACATGCAAAAGCTGGAGCTGACCTACGAACAGATGCTGGCAGATGATGAACTGATGCAGGAACTGGAGCAGATAATAGACTATGCCAGGCCCCAGCTGAAACGCACGATAGACGCAGGAGCCGAGATACATGAAATGGTAGAACAGCAGCTGACGATAGCGCCTGTAGGCATTCTTCCGCTATATAAGAACGAGGGATATGTGCTGCTGCAGTATGGGGAGTATTCGGAGATACGGGCGTATGCATATAATATCACCCTGTTTGAAGAAAAAGATGCGAAGTACCGTGGGATCAGGATGCAGTTTATAGACAGTTACAAAAAAAGTATTGTGAATACTTTTGAAAACATAAAGCTGGATATTATCCGCAGTATACGTACGCTGCCTAACCCGGCGGTGTATAGTATATTTTCTCCTTTTACGGTGCCGCTGAACGAGACATTGCTGCCTATTGCAAAGAGGGTGCTGGTGAGGCAGCTCGCGTAGTTTCTCTTTTTGACTTTTCCTGAATTCAGCAATGGTTCGGCTCTCCCGCAAGTCTGCGGGACAGGCTGCTCACCAGGACAGTTTTAATGTACTGATGTTCTCTGCAACGCGTGCTGACGGCGAAAAGCCGTGCATACGCTGTCTAATTATTCCTTCCTGGAGCCCATTCTGCGGAGCAGACCGTAGATTGCCACATATAATATCGTTGTGACACCAAAGACGATGACGACGTTGATGACCATTTGCAAAATGGTGTCCGAAGGAGGATCGCTGTCTACCCAATAGAGTGCAACTGAAAGCATTATTGAAACAATCGCCAGCAGCAATATTCTTATTGGTCGGAACATGGGCTAGTTTTTTTCTACGTGTTGGGGATCATCCATCTGGTGGTGTCGAATGGACAATTCTACCTGTTTGCGTGTAGGTAGCAGTATGAGACGAAGTGTGGTATCGTTGGTAAAATAACTGATGGCCCAGTTGATAAAGATAATCAGTTTGTTCTTAACGCTGAGAATGAGCATGAGGTGGAGAAACATCCAGACCGTCCATGCGAAAAAGCCCTGGAAGCTGAAAGATGGAAGATCTACCACTGCTTTGCGCTTTCCCACAGTCGCCATAGTGCCGGGGTTCTTGTAGTTAAATTCCTTCAGCGGCACTTTTAGAATCATGCGCTTCAGGTTGCTGGCGAGTGTTTTCGCCTGATTAATGGCTACGTTGGCCAGCTGAGGGTGGCCTTTGGGCCAGCCGGGCGCTTCCATATAAGAGACATCACCGATGGCAAAGACGTTTTCGGTGCCGATGACCTTGTTATAAGTATCGACCTTGATGCGGTTACCTTTTACCAGCATTTCTTTAGGTATGCCGATGGGTACATTGCCCATTACACCTGCAGCCCAGATAAGATTGCGGCTCTTGAGTGATTTACCATCTTTGAATTGAATGGTGTGGCCATCGTAGTCGGTGATGAGGGTATTGAGCAAGACGTTTACGCCCATATTCTCCAAGTATTCCTGCGACTTTCTTTTAGAGGCATCGCTCATATTGCCGAGAGTGGCCCCCTGCCCTTCTACGAGGTAAATTTTCAGGCGTGAGAAGTCCATATCGGGGTAGTCGCGAGGGAGGACATTCTTTTTCATTTCAGCAAGTGAGCCTGCGAGCTCCACGCCGGTAGGTCCGCCGCCTGCTACAACGATGTTCATTATCTCGTCCAGCTCTTCGCCTGAAGCACTGAGCGCATCCTCGAAATTAAGCAGGATGCGATTGCGCAGAGTGATGGCTTCGGGTGTTGATTTCATGGGGAAGGCGTACTTCTCGATGTTCTTGTTTCCGAAATAATTGGTCGTGCAGCCGGTAGCTATGATGAGCTGATCGTATTGAAAATTGCCCTCGTCGGTGACAACTTTGTTTTTCCCCAAGTCCACCTCAGAGATAGTGGCTACGCGAACGTGCAGATTTTTCTTGCGCTGGAATACTTTACGGAGGGGAAAGGAAATAGAACTGGGCTCCAATCGCGCCGTTGCTACCTGGTAAAATAATGGCTGAAACTGGTGGAAATTATATTGATCGATGAGCGTGATCTCACAAGCGGTATCTTTTATTCTCCTGGCTAACTGTAAGCCCGCAAACCCTGCCCCCAGAATTACTATTCTTCTTTTGGCCATGATGGGCAATTTTGATAGTACAAAGCTACGGCTGTTAAAGGTAGCCCGACAATAATAATTGTCTATAGTGGCGTGTAAAGAAAGTGTGCCATAGGAGAGCGGAGGGTGAGAGCGGGAGCGAGGGTTAGTATGCTATTCCGCTGTGGACCACCCCGGCCCGGCCTCGCGCAAAGCTCTGCGGTCCACCCCTCCTAAAAACACGAGGGGCCACCGGACACAAAAAAAAGGTCCTGCTTTTGGCGGGACCTTATCTATTAAATATTGGAATATTATCGAGCTATGTTAACGGCGCGGAGCTCTCGGATCACTGTTACTTTGATCTGGCCGGGATATTGCATTTCCTTCTGGATCTTGTCGGCGATCTCGAAACTGAGACGGTCGCTTTCGGCATCAGATACTTTTTCTGCCTCTACTATTACACGGAGTTCGCGGCCGGCCTGGATAGCATATGCTTTTTCAACACCGTTGTAGGCCATAGCGAGGTTTTCCAAGTCCTTGATACGTGTCAGGTAGCTCTGCATCATTTCGCGACGGGCACCGGGACGGGCACCGGAGATAGCATCACAAGCCTGAACCAGAGGAGAAATAATGTAGGTCATTTCCATTTCATCGTGGTGGGCGCCTATTGCATTCACAATAGCAGGATGCTCGCCGCATTTTTCGGCCAGCTTAGCACCCAGAAGTGCGTGGCTCAGTTCTGTTTCTTCATCGGGCACTTTGCCAATATCGTGTAGAAGGCCGGCGCGCTTTGCCAGTTTAACTACCTTCTGACCAAGGCCCAGCTCAGCAGCCATGATACCGCAAAGGTTGGCCGTTTCTTTAGAGTGCATCAGCAGGTTCTGACCATATGATGAACGGAAACGCAGTTTACCTATCATACGTACCAGGTCCTTATGCAGACCGTGGATACCTAATTCTATGATTGTACGCTCCCCTATTTCCATCACCTGCTCTTCAAGGGCTTTCTTGGTTTTTTCAACTACCTCCTCGATACGTGCAGGGTGAATACGACCATCCTGAACGAGACGTTGCAGGGCGAGGCGAGCTATTTCACGACGAAGCGGATCGAAACAGCTCAGTACGATTGCCTCAGGAGTATCGTCGATAATCAGATCAACACCGGTTGCTGCTTCAAGAGCGCGGATATTACGACCTTCTCGGCCGATGATCTGACCCTTGATCTCATCACTTTCAAGATTGAATACGGTGATTGCGTTCTCGATTGTCTGCTCCGCTGCCGTACGCTGGATAGACTGGATAACGATCTTTTTAGCTTCCTTGGTAGCATTTACCTTGGCTTCTTCCATGATCTCCTTAACGTGAGCCATGGCGCGGGTGCGGGCTTCTTCTTTTACAGCTTCTACCAGTTCTGACTTAGCTTCTTCAGCTGAGAGATTGGCAACTTTCTCGAGCCTTTTGATGTGCTCTTCCTGGTGTTTTTCCAGTTCGGTACGCTTGATATTCACAACCTCGAGCTGACGGTCGAGGTTTTGCTTCAGCTGATCGTATTCCTGTATCTGCTTTTGCAGGGAGGAATTCTTATCGTTTACGCTCTGTTGCTGTTGCTTAACGCGGTTTTCAGATTCAGAAAGCTTTTGGGTACGCTGAAGGACTTCTTTCTCGTGCTGGCTCTTAAGTTGTAAAAAGTGTTCTTTGGCTTCTAATAACTTCTTCTCTTTAATCCACACATCAGCCAAAGCGTTCATTTATGTTTCTGCGTGAACTTTAGCGTCTTCAACCAGCTTTTTTGCCTGCTCTTCGGCGTCTTCTATTTGTTTCTTAGTGTTTTTCGAGAAAATGGCCTTACCCAGGAATATACCTATTAATATAGCCACCATCGCAACGATGGCGACAATGATAGTATCTGTCATGATATGTTGGAGTCTTTATCAAGTAAAAAAATTAAAAAATCACATTGTGTATTGTGC